>JADFPK010000062.1 GCA_022562375.1 Pseudomonadota bacterium | reverse complement strand
GCGGGATGCTTGCCACCACCTTAGGCGCCTCGGCGGCGTGGCTTGCAGCCGCGACGCCCGCCGTCACCAGGGCCGCGACGATGACGATGTAAAGGATCTTGATCAAACCTGGCCGCCGTTCATCCAAAGCTCGGGGGGACTCCCCTTTTCCGCTGCTTATGTTATATTATAACGTACCAACTTGAAACCCCGGCCCGGACCCGCGCAATTCGGACCGGGCTAAGGATCGGGAGGTCAGGCGGATGGCGAGGAAGAAGGACAAGCTGCCGGCGGCGATGCGCCGCGATCACGACCACGCGCGCTGCATCGAGGAGGCGCTGACGCTCGCGGCGGAGCTTTGCGCCGGCCGTGGGGCGCGCCTGACCGAGTTGCGCCTGAGCGTGCTGGAGTTCGTCTGGCAGTCCCACGCGCCGCTCGGCGCCTACGCCATCCTCGACATGTTGAGCGCCGAGGGCCGAAGAGCCATGCCGCCGACGGTCTACCGGGCGTTGGATTTTCTCCTGCAACAGAAGCTCATCCACCGCATCGCTTCGCTCAACGCCTATATCGGTTGCATCGATCCGGGCCGGCCCCATAGCGGCCAGCACCTCATCTGCCGGCTGTGCGGCACCGTCGCCGAGGTCGACGAGGAAGCGATCTCCGGCGCCATCGCGGCGAGCGCGCGGGCCCTCCAATTCTCGGTCGAGCGCCAGACGGTCGAGGTGACGGGGATCTGCGTCAACTGCGTCCCGGACTGACCACGATGTCCATCGGTCCCGCGCCGGCACAGCCGGCACCCAGGGGAGGGTCCCTCGTCGAGGCCAGGGGAATTTACCTCTCCTTCGGCGCAACGGAGGTCTTGAGTGACGCCGGGCTGACGGTGAGAGAGGGCGAGGTGGTCACATTGATCGGCCCCAACGGGGCGGGAAAGACGACGCTGATAAGGGTCCTCCTGGGTCTCCTTCGGCCCGATGCCGGCACCGTGTGGCTGCGGCCGGGCCTCTCCATCGGCTATGTGCCCCAAAATCTTTCCGTCGATCCGGTCCTGCCGCTGAGCGTCGGGCGCTTCCTGGATCTCGCCCGGCGGCCTCGGCGCGGGAGCATGGAACAGGCCTTGGCGGAGGTCGGGGCCGGGCACACGCTCGATCTTCCGCTGCAGACGCTTTCGGGCGGCGAGACCCGGCGCGTCCTGCTTGCCCGGGCGCTGCTGGGCGAGCCCGATCTGCTGGTGCTGGACGAGCCGGTTCAGGGCGTCGACCTGACCGGTCAGGCCGAGCTTTACGGCCTGATCGGCCGCATCCGCCATGAACGGCGACTGGGCGTGCTGTTGGTGTCCCACGATCTCCATCTGGTCATGGCGGCGACCGATGAGGTGATCTGTCTCAACCATCACGTCTGCTGCGCCGGACGCCCGGAAACGGTCAGCCGCCACCCCGAATACATCGCGCTGTTCGGTCCCGCTATCGCCCAATCCTTCGCCGTCTATGCCCATGCGCACGACCACGAACATGACGCCGCCGGCAGGGTCATCGCCGCCGCCGGCCCGGAAGAAAGCGACCCAAAAGAAGCCGGCGCCGATGAAAAGGGAAGCGGGCGTGATGGATGATTTCCTCATTCGCGCATTGGCGGCCGGCTTCGGCGTCGCCATCATCGCCGGGCCGATGGGCTCATTCGTCGTCTGGCGCCGCCTCGCCTTCTTCGGCGAGACGCTTGCCCACTCGGCGCTGCTCGGCGTGGCGCTTGGCCTCGTCCTTCATTTCAGCGCCACCCTCGGCATCATCATCGTCGCGCTGCTGATCGGGGTGCTCCTGGTCGTCGGCGAGGGGCAGGGGGGGCGAGGACGTCCCGTTCTTCCCACCGACACCCTTCTCGGCATCCTCGCCCATACGGCGCTGGCGGCGGGACTGGTCGCGCTGGCCTTGATCGAGACCGTCCGCGTCGACCTCCTGGCCTATCTGTTCGGCGATATCCTCGCCGTCGGAACCGCCGATCTATTGTGGATCTACGGCACCGGCGCCGTCGCCATGGCCGTCTTGATCGCGATCTGGCGCCCGCTCCTGGCGGTCACCATCGATGCCGAGTTGGCGCGGGTCGAGGGCGTGAAGGTGCGGGCCGTCCGCCTGGTCTTCGTGGTGCTGATGGCGCTGGTCATCTCGGTGTCGCTCAAGATCGTCGGCATCGTGCTGATCACCTCGCTGCTGGTCATTCCGGCGGCGGCGGCGCGCGGCTTGGCCCGGACGCCGGAGCAGATGGCCGTCGGCGCGGCGCTTATCGGCTGTGTCGCCGTGGCGCTCGGCATGGCGGGCTCGTTCGTTTGGGACACGCCCTCGGGGCCGTCCATCGTCCTTGCCGCGGCGCTGATATTCGCCGTAATTTCGCTTTGGCCCCGCCGGCGGGCCAAGCGGTCCAGGGGCGCCCGGAAACCGGCGCCGCCGGGCAAAATCAGGCGTTCCGGTTGAGGCGTTCGAATCCTTGCTCGAGGTCGGCGATCAAATCGCCGGCGTCCTCAAGCCCGGGGTGGAGACGGATCAATTGCCCCTCGGCCCGCCATTCCGTCGCCGTCCGGAGCGGCCTCGGGTCCGCCGGCAGGATCAGGCTCTCGTAACCGCCCCAGCTATAGCCCATGGCGAAGCGCTCCATGCCGTCGAGCATGGCGGCGACGGCCTTGGCGGAACAGGGCTCGAGCACGATGCTGAAGAGGCCGGAGGCGCCGGTGAAATCCCGTTTCCAGAACTCATGGCCGGGACAGTCCTCATCGGCGGGATGGAGGATGCGCGCGACCTCCGGGCGATCCTTCAGCCAATGGCTGAGGGCGAGCCCGGTCTCCCGGTGGCGGGCAAGACGCACGGCCAGCGTCCGCAATCCCCTGAGCGCGAGGTAACAATCATCGGGGCCGGGACAGCCGCCCATCAGGCCGGCGGTGAGGCGGACCTTGTCGAAGGCCGCCTCCGTCGTCGTGATGATGCCGAGCATGAGGTCGGAATGACCGGCGAGGTACTTGGTCGCCGAGTGGACAGAGATATCGACGCCGAGCTCGAAGGGCGCAAGATGCAAGGGCGTCGCCCAGCTGTTGTCGAGCACCACCACGGCGCCCCCCTCGTGGGCGGCGGCGGCGATGGCGGGGAGGTCCTGGACCTCGAAGGTGAGTGAGCCCGGCGATTCGGTAAAGACGACGCGGGTGTTCTCGCCCATCAGCTCGCCGATGCCGGCGCCGATCATGGGGTCGTAGAAGGTGGTCTCGATGCCGAAGCGGGCGAGCACCAGATTGCAGATCTTGCGCGTCGGGCCATAGGCGCTGTCGACCATCAACAGATGGTCGCCGGTGCCGAGATGCGCCAGCAGCGTCGCCATGATGGCGCCGAGGCCGGACGCGCAGGCGATGGCGCGGTGCCCGCCCTCGATCTCGGCCATGGCTTCTTCCAGCGCGAAGGTCGTCGGCGTGCCGTAGCGGCCGTAATAGACGTTGTTGAACGGATCCCGGGTCGCCGCCTGGAGGGCCTCGACGGTGGGAAAGGTGACGGTCGAGGCGTGATAGACCGGCGGGTTGACGATGCCGAAATTCTTCTCCGGATCGCGGCCGGTGGCGGTGATCAGCGTATCCTTCTTCATATTCGTTGCCTCTCGCGTGCCGCGCTTGCCGGACCATGCAGCCATTCGTCGCCTTCGGGCGGGCGTCATCTTGGCACCGGCCAAGGCCCGGCGCCAGAGCTTCCGTCGGCTTTTAAATAGGGCCGGTCTCGGGTTTCGACCGGCGCGGTCAGCCGATCTTCTTCGGTCTGCGGGGGAACAGGCGGGCGACCAGGGGCGTCAGGACGATGATGACGGTCACCGCCAGGAGCCCGCCCGAGATCGGCCGCGTCACGAAAATGTCCAGGCTGCCGTGGGACAGCGTCATCGACTGCCCGAGCGCGTTCTCAAGCAGCGGCTCGAGCACCAGGCCGAGGACCAGCGGCGCCGCGGGGAAGTCGTATTTCTTCATGAAGTAGCCGAGAACCCCCATGACGCTCATGATCCAAAGGTCGTCGATGCTGTTGGAGTGGCTGTAAACCCCGTTTGCGCCCTCCCTTGGCTAACCCTTCAACAGGGTCTTGATGGCGGGCGAGAGGGCGACCTTGCCGGCGTCGGAGTAGGCCTCGTGGTAATCCTCGATCCTCGATAGGCGATAGAGGTAGTTGACCATGATGCCGCCGGACTGGGCCATCCTCTTTGGCGATCGGTCGGCGAGCCAGTTCAGCCGTTCGATCCTGGCCCCGTTGGAAAAATGGAAATGCGCCACCGGGTCCAGCGCCCCGCCGGAGTTCCTCTTCTCGTTGACGAGATACCCTGCGCACAGGCGCATCATTGGCGCCCGCAGGGCGTCCGCGACCGCCGCGTTCCGGTGCCAGTCCGGGGTTTCCAAAAGGAGCTTCAGCTTGTCGCGGCCTTCCGCGCCGTTGGCGCGCGCGCCCAGGAGCTTGCGTTCCAAGGGGTTAAGCAGCCCATCGTCTCCGGTAGCCAGCGCGGCGTCGAGCCAGGCGCGAAATTCGGGCACGGGTGACAGCGTGGCGAAGGTCTTCAGCCTCTTGAACTCGGCAGTCAGCATGTCGATCACCCCCTTGATGAGGAAGTTGCCGAAAGAGATTCCGGCGAGCCCCTTCTGGGCGGTGGAGATGGAATAGAAGGTGGCGGTGTCCGCATCCCGGGGGTCCCCGACCGGCGTGGTTTGGTCGAGCAGGACCTGGATGTTGTCAGCGAGGCCGCTGAGGAGCGCTACCTCGACGAAGATGAGCGGCTCCTCGGGCATGCAGGGATGAAAATAGGCGAAGCATCGCCGGTCCGAATCGAGCCGGTTCTTGAGGTCGTCCCAGCTTCGTATGGTGTGCACGGCCTCATAGGCGATGAGCTTTTCAAGCAGTGTCGCCGGGGCATCCCAGGTGATGCGGCGGAGCTCGAAGAAACCGACATCGAACCAAGAGGCCAAAAGCCCCTTGAAATCCGATTCCAGCCCTTGGAGCGCGCCATCTACCTTGGCGAAGGCCAACAGGTCCGCGCGCATGTCCACCAGGAACTTCACCCCTTCGGGAAGGGTGTTGAACTGGGTCAGGAGTTTGACCCTCGGCGCTTGAAGAGCGGTCGCGAGAGCGCGTTCCGCCGCGCCGCGTTCGACCGACCCCTTGGCGCTCCGCAAGCCCTCGACGGCGGCGTCGACAGACCCCGCGTCGGTGGCGAAATCATCGGCCAATATGCGCAGGAAGCGCTGCCGGCCGGTCTCATCGAGCTCGAGATAGGCACGCCCTATCGCCGCCGCCCGCGCCCGGCCCGAAGCCTCGCCGCCCTGCGCCTTGAGACAATCCCGCATCCGGGCCCGCAGCTCATCCGCATCGTCTTCGGGCAGGTCCGGACGCAACGCCCCGTCGCCGCGCCCGGATGCCGATTCGGCGATGTCGCGCCAAGTGTTGCGCAGGTTACTCAGGGTGCGGTCAAGGAAGCTCGCGGAACTCTGTTCGTTCATGGACGCCCGTCGGTTGGATCGGCCCGGTTTTTCGTCATTCAGACACACCTCTCCCGTCGTTTTATACCCTGCCGTGGATTTCCTCGGCCACCGTCGGAGCGGGTCTTGGCCGCGGATCATCGATCAGGCGGCGGTCGAAATCGACCCGAAGAGAGGCTCCAGTTTCGCTTCACCCATGGGGTGCACCACGACCGAGCCCCCAGTATCGCCGCAATATATTGATTCTTATATCAGAATCGGCGTCCTAGGTTGGTGAAATCGCAACCTATCCGGGGAATCCGGGTTGAAACCGGTCTCAGCTCTCCACCGGGGCGTCCTCGCGCCCGCCCCATTCCGACCACGAACCGTCATAGACCGCGGCGTCGTCCTTGCCCAGCAGATGGAGCGCGAAGACGAGCGCCGCCGCGGTCACGCCCGAACCGCAGGTGGCGATCACCGGCGCCGTCATATCGAGGGGGATCCCGGCGAATTTTTTCGCCAGTTCCGGCGCCGCCAACAGCGTCCCGTCCTCGCGCTTCAGGAGATCGCCATAGGGGAGATTGACGCTGCCGGGGATATGGCCGCCGGCGAGCCCGGCGCGGGGTTCGGGTGCGCTCGCGGTGAAGCGGGGGGAGCCGCGGGCGTCGATCACCTGGGCGTCGCGGCTTTCGATGTTGGCGAGGACCTGGTCGAAGTCCCTGATCCTGGCGGGATCGAGCCTGGCGTCGAACCGGGCCGGGGGTGGTTGGCGCGCGCCCGGCTCGGTGGCGCGATCCTCGCGCACCCACTTGGGGAAACCGCCATTGAGGATGGCGACGTCATCGTGCCCGAAGGCGCGGAACATCCACCACGCCCGACCGGCGGAAAAAAGGCCGTGGCTGTCATAGACCACCACCCTCGCTTCGTTGCCGATGCCGAGCGCGCCGACGGACGCCGCGAAGGTCTCCGCATCGGGCATCATATGGGGCAGCGCGCTGTCGCGGTCGGCGATCGCGTCGATGTCGAAGAACACCGCGCCCGGAATATGGCGCGCGGCGAACTTGGTCTTCGCATCGCGCCCCTCATCGCCGGCCAGGGTCAGGGAGGCATCGACGATGCGCACCCCGGTGTTGGTGAGGTTCGCCGCCAGCCACTCGGTGGAGACCAGGGATTGGGGATTGACGTAGTCCATGGCATTGACCCCGCGAATTGGAAGGAACGAAATGCCGCCGCCCACCCGCCGGTGCCGTTGGCGGCGCCATTTCAGGTCAGCCAGTCGGGCAGCGGCAGGTCGTGCTGGCGCAGGAATTCGAGGTTGAATATCTTGCTTTGGTAGAGCTGGCCGTAATCGGCGAGGATGGTGACGATGGTGTGCCCCGGCCCCATCTGTTTGGCCAGGCGTATGGCGCCGGCGACGTTGATGCCCGTCGATCCGCCCATGCACAGCCCCTCATGCTTCAAGAGATCGAAAACGATGGGCAGCGCTTCGGCGTCCGGTATCTGGAAGGCGTCGTCGATCGGCGCCCCTTCCAGGTTCGCCGTCACCCGCCCCTGGCCGATCCCCTCGGTGATCGAGCTGCCTTCCGCCTTGAGTTCGCCGTGCTTGTAGTAATTGTAAAGCGCCGCGCCCATGGGATCGGCGATGGCGATGACGATGTCGGGGTTGCGCTCCTTGAGCGCCATGCCGACGCCGGCGACGGTGCCGCCGGTGCCGATGGCGCAGATGAAGGCGTCCACTTTACCCTTGGTCTGCTCCCAGATCTCCGGCCCGGTGCCCTCGAGATGGGCCTGGCGGTTGGCGACGTTGTCGAACTGATTGGCCCAGATGGCGCCGTTGGGCTCCTTTTCGTTGAGTTCCTCGGCGAGGCGGCCGGAATATTTGACGTAGTTGTTGTCATCGGCGTAAGGCACGGCGGGCACCTCGATCAACTCGGCGCCGCACAGCCTCAGCATGTCCTTCTTTTCCTGGCTCTGGGTTTCGGGGATGACGATCACCGAACGATAGCCAAGCGCATTGCCGACCAGCGCCAGTCCGATCCCGGTATTGCCGGCGGTGCCCTCGACGATGATGCCGCCCGGTTTGAGCGTCCCGCGCTTCTCGGCGTCCATGACGATATAGAGCGCCGCCCGGTCCTTCACCGAACTGCCGGGGTTGAGGAACTCGGCCTTGCCGAGGATTTCACATCCCGTCTCCTCCGAGGCTCTCTTCAGCCTGATCAGCGGCGTGTTGCCGATGGTGTCGATGAAGCCGTCGCGAATGTCCATCGGGGGTCTCGTATTTTTGCTCTGGGCGTCGCCGGAGATTAGCGGGCCGTCCGCGGGCGATCAAGGGGACAGGCGCCGGCCCGGGTCCTCGGCCCTTTACCCCCAGCGCCGGCGTAAATCATCATGGTTCAGCGCCAGCCATTGCAGGGCGATGATGCTGACGGCGTTCCTGATCTCGCCGCGCTTGAGCCTGGCCATGGCCTCGGTGAAGGGCACCGGGAAGACGCGGATGTCCTCATGCTCTTCCTTCTCGCCGTGGATGCCGCCGGCGCCCGTGGCGTCGACGCGGCCACAAAACAGCTTGACGGTCTCCGATGCGCCGCCGGGCGCGGGGAGATAGGTCATGACCGGCATCAATTCGGTGACGGTGCAACCGGTCTCCTCCAAGGTTTCCCGCCGGGCCACCTCTTCCGGTCCCTCGCCCTCTTCGATGACGCCGGCGACGATCTCGATCAGCCAGGGCGAGAACCCGGCGGCATAGGCGCCGATGCGGAACTGCTCGATCAGCACCACCCGATCCTCGATCGGATCATAAGGAAGGACGCCGACCACATGGCCGCGTTCGAACACTTCCCGGGTGATGGGCTCGCTCCAGCCGCCGGCGAAAAGCCGGTGGCGCAAGCGGTATCGGTCGATGCGGAAATAGCCCTGAAAGGCGGTTTCCTTGTCGATGATCTCGACGTCGTTTTCGTTCATGGACCCCTCACGTATCGTTTACCGGCTTGTCCGCGCCGCCCGGATCGCCGCCGGGCGCCTCTTCGAGCGAAAGGGCGACAAATTCCAATCGCCGGATGGCCCAAGCCCAGGCAACTATACACAGCACCGCGCCGCCGGCCACCGGCAGGCGCAACCCCAACTCCGAGGCCATCCAGCCCATTGCCAGGGCGCCGAAGGCGGGTCCGCCCCTGAAGACGATGCCGTAAAGGCTGACGACGCGGCCGCGCATATTGGGCGCGACGGCGGTCTGCACCAGGGTCAGCACGCCGATGGCCGAAACCGCGATGCCGGAGCCGGTGACGAACAGGGCCGGCAGCGCCACCCAGAAGATGTCCGTCGCCGTGAAAATGAGGAGGCCGAGCCCGGCCACCAGCACGAAACCGACGGCGATGACGGTGAGGCCCTTGATCGAATCGCGCATCGCCAACCACAGCGCGCCGCAACCGGCGCCCAATCCGGTGACCGAGACCATCCATGCCAGCGCCTCGGCGCCGCGGCCGAAGACGTCGGCGGCGAAGCCGGGCAGCAGGTCGATGAAGGGGCGGGCGAGGATGGCGCTTACGATCAACAACAGCATCACCGGCCCGATGCCGGGATGGGAAATCATGTAGCGAAACCCCTGGGCGACATCGGCGAAGATGTGTCCTTCTGCCTCCCTTGCCGGCTCCGCCTCGATGCGCAGCATGGCCAGCGTCAGGGCGAATACGAAGAATGTCAGCGCGTTGACGACGAAGGCCATGCCGAGGCCGGCGGTGGCGATGATCACGCCGGCGGCGGCGGGACCGGCGAAGCGCGACAGGTTGAAGACGACGGAACCCAGCGCGATGGCGGAGGAGAGATCGGCGCGTGGCACCAGCGACGGCACGATGGCGAGCCGCGCCGGCAGGCTGGCGGCGTTGGCGACGCCGTGATAAAGGCTGAGGGCGAACAGCCACCAGATGTTCATGGCGCCGGAAAAATAGAGCACGGCAAGCG
>JADFPK010000061.1 GCA_022562375.1 Pseudomonadota bacterium | reverse complement strand
CCACCATTCCCGAATATGAATGTAACGTCACGGGTGATTGGAAACCGGTGGACTGGAACGGCGTGACGGGCGGGGCGGGCTGGCCGCCGACGCGCTACGAAACCTACCGTTACGAGATCGAAAGGGCGCCCGAGGCGATCGTCATGCCCAACCAGAACATCTATGACGCCAGCGGCAATGCGATCACCCAGACGAAAGAAAACGGCCATGACCAGTGCTTCAAGGGAGACACGTCGCCGGTGATACCGGGGTACAACTATTTTCCGGCCGCGGTTCGCGATCTGTCGCTCCTTCAGGATCGCCGGATCATGCCGATCGCCATCGCCAATTGCAACGCGCTCGAATCGCTCGGCAATAAGGTCAACGGCAAGTTCTTTTTCACGATACCGCATTTCGTCTACGTCTTCATCACCGAGCCGATGAAGGAGCCGAGCACTTCCGAGATCCACGCCGAAATCCTCGGCGAGCTGGACGCGGGTGCGGTCAAGGACTTGTCCCACGATATCGTGCAGATCTACCGGCGTTGAATTGGAGGCGTCCAACCAAACCAAGGGGCGGGAGCGAAAGTCGCTCCCGCCCCTTGGGGCTGTCGATAACAAACTGAATTGACCGCTTTAGGTAACATATCAATTGACCGCTTCTGTTGTTGCTGTTGAGCCTGTGGGGTTGTGGTCAAGGCGTCAGCCTTGTCCACAAATCCACAGGCTCGGCGCGCGTCGAAGCGGATCACGCGGCCTTTTTGTCCGGCTTCTCGATCGGCTCCCCTTGGGTGGTGTAACAGGCCAGGCGCCTGGGGCCGTGGAAGACGGCGAGATGGCCGTCGGGGTATTCGTGGACCCTGACCTTGGCCTTGACGAAGTGAGGCCTCAAGGGGCTCTCGGGCAGCTGCAAGTAAAGTCGGCGATAGCGCACCGTGTTGTCGTTGCCGACGGTGCGCTCTTCGTGGATGCACAGGATGTCCCGGTAAGCGCCGGCGCGATCGGGGACGAAGGCCGAGCCCGGTTGCTCGGGCGGCACCGCGAAGCGGGCATTGTGCTCGGGCACATAGACCTCCTTGATGAACCGGTTGGCGGCCTCGACGGTGGCGATCCCGGCCAGCTTCAGCTCCTTGGGCAGGCGGTCCTGGAGCGTGCCGAAGGCGCGCTCGGAGCGGCCCCGGGCCTCCGGGGAATAGGCCGGGATGTGCTCGATGCCGAGTTGGGCCAGCGCCCGGCCGACTTGGGTGAGCTTGGCCTTGTCGACCTTGCCGCCGGCCTCGGGGGTATGGAAGTAGTGGCTGGCGCGGTCGGTGTAGAAGGCACAGGGCAGGCCCTTGGCCGCGATCACCTCCGAAAGGCCGGAGAAGCTCGACAGGGTGCCCTCCTCCTCGACCAGGAAGGCCGAGTAGATCTCGGAGCCGGCATCGTCCATGGTGACGATCAGATCAAGGCTCTGATCGAGACCCGGTATCCAGCGGTGGCTCGAGCCGTCCTGATGCACCAGCATGCCCGGCATCGGCCGCCGCGGTCGCTTCTTGCGGTGCGCCCCGCGCCGCGGCGCCTTCTTGACCAGCCCGGCGCCCTGCAGCGTCGTCTTGGTCCAGGTGTAGCCGAAGCGAAAATCGTGATGCTTCTCCAGCTTCTCATGGAAATGCTTGACCGTGAAGCCGCAATAGCGGTCGCGGTAGAGCGTCAGCACCCGCTCGATCTCGTCCACCGGCACCCGCTTGGTCGAGGCCTTGCCGAGGCGTCGGTCGTACAGCCCCTCAAGCCCTTCGTCCTCATGGCGATCCCGCCAGCGCCGAAACGTCCGCTCGCTCATCCCCAATAGCTCGCCCGCCTCCGCCTGGCTCAACTCGCGCTGGCTCCAGCGCGCCAGAACATGTTCGAACCTCATCAACCTCAGTCCTTGTAGCTGTACCGTCTGATTCATCCACACCTCCTTGCTCTCGGAGGCATTCAACAAACCGGACAGATCGTGTGCTACAAAAACCGGTCATATCGTGTGCTAGCGACAGGTGGCGGTCGGATGCTTGACAACATAAGATATTATATTATAATAACATATGTTGTCATGGTTGCATCATATGCCGTTGTGAACCTGCATGGGTGGCGGATCGGACCGCCATCACCTGCCTCTGGAGGATGAGTTTCATGGGGTGAGGCGTATCTCCCTTGATGAGTGGCGGCAGGAGCCACTGACGACTGGGCCCATCGGGAGGTCGTGCCCCCGATGGGCCCTATTTTTTTGGGCGCGGACCCGCGCCGCCCGCTTGAACCCCGGTAATGCCCCCTCACGCCTCGGGCCAGTAGCGTTCGGTGACGATCTTGCCCTCGGTGTAGAAATCGACGATGGCCTTGCCCTGGGCCTTGATCGCGGCGAACTGGGAATCCTTCATGCCGCCGAAGGGCAGATAGGCCACCGGCGCCGGTATGCCGACATTGATGCCGATCATCCCGGCCTTGGTCTCGAGCTTGAAGCGGCGCGCGTAATAGCCGTTCTGGGTATAGATCGAGGCGCCGTTGCCGTATTTGTGGTCGTTGATGATCTTGATCGCGTCGTCCAGCGTCTGGGCCTTGAGCATCACCTGGACCGGGCCGAAGATCTCGGTGTCGTGGATCTCCATGCCGGGCGCGACGTCGGTGAAGACGGTGGCGCCGACGAAGTGGCCGTTCTCCAGCCCCGGCCCCTGGACGCCGCGGCCATCCAACGCCAGGGTCGCCCCTTCCTTGACCCCGGTCTCGATCATCGAGTGGACGAACTCCTTGGCCTTGGCCGAGATCACCGGCCCCATCACCATCTCCACCTCGGCGACCTCGGGGTCGAGCGGGTTGGCGATGGTCACCTGGCGCGAGGCGTCGACGAACTTCTCCGTCACCTCGTCGTAAAGCTCGTCGCCGACGCAGACGATGGCGGAGGACGCCATGCAGCGCTGGCCGGCGCAGCCGTAGCCCGAGGTGATCATGTTGCGGATCACGTCGTCGATCTTGGCGTCCGGCATCACCACCAGGTGGTTCTTGGCGCCGCCCATGGCCTGGAAGCGCTTGCCGGTGCGGGCGCAGTTCTCGGCGATGATGCGCGCCGTCGGCGTCGATCCGACGACCGAGATGCCCTCGACGTCGGGGCTCTCCATGAAGGTCTCGGCGACGGTGCGGTCGCCGTTGACGATGTTGAAGACGCCCTTGGGGAAGCCGCAGGCATCGATGTATTCGGTCAGGGTCTGCATCGTGCAGGGCACCTGCTTGGAGGGCTTGACGACGAATGTATTGCCGGTGGCGAGGGCGTAGGGAACGAACCAGAACGGCACCATCGCCGGGAAATTGAACGGCGCGATCATGGTGAAGACACCGAGGGGAAGCTTGAGGACCTCGCCGTCGATGCCGGGCGCCGCGCCGATCAGCTTGTCGGACTGCTGCATGATCGGCATGCCGCAGGCGACCTCGACGTTCTGAAGGGTGCGCTTGATCTCGGCCCGGGCGTCGGGCAGGGACTTGCCCATCTCCTCGGCGACGCCGCGCGACAAGGGCTCCTCGTTTTCCCGGATCAAGTTGGCGAGCCTGAAGAGCAGCGCCACCCGGGCGCTGACCGGTGTCGCCGCCCAGGCCGGGAAGGCCGCCTTGGCGGCGGCGATGGCCGTCTCCGTCTCCGCCGCCGATGACAGCGGAACCCGGGCGATGATCTCGCCGGTCGAAGGGTTCTCGACATCGAGCCACTCGCAGCCCTCGGGCTGGCGCCATTCGCCATCGATGTAATTGCGTAATTTCCGAACCGCCATGGCCCTCTCCCTTGCCGCCGTCATCTGTGCCACCGTTCTAATAAGTAACACGAAATCGGCGAATTTCACCCCCAACATGGCGATACATCCGTTCCGCCGGCGAGGATGACGGCGGGCCGACCCGGATAGTGCTCTAACCGCCGGCGGCGCCGACCGGCCCGTCCCGGTACGCCACCCGCTCCAGCGCCTCGCCGGCGAGATAGCGCCTGAGGTTGGCGGCGAAGATTTCGGCGACGGCGTCGCTTCGATCGCCGCCGGCGCCCGAGATATGGGGCGAGATCAGGACATTGTCCATGCGCCACAGCGCATGATCGGGCGCCAGGGGCTCCTCTTCCACCACGTCGAGCCCGGCGCCGGCGATGCGGCCCTCGTTCAAGGCCTCGATCAGCGCCTGCTGATCGATCACCCCGCCGCGGCAGACATTGATGACGAAGGCCGCCGGCTTCATCCGCCCGATCTCCTTGGCGCCCAGCATATGGTGGGTGTCGGTGGTCAGCGGCAGGCACATCACCACCGCGTCGGCGCGCTCGAGCGCCGCCGCGAAACGCTCCCGCCCCATGGTCTCGGCGACGCCGTCGCCGGGCTGGCCTTGGCGCGTCACCGCGATCACCCGCATGCCGAAGACCTCGGCTTTTTTCGCCACCGCCCGGCCGATGGAGCCGAGCCCCACCACCACCAGGGTGGCGCCGTCGAGCACCTGGATCTTGGGCGAGATCTCGTCGCGGATCCATTTGCCTTCGTTCCGCGCCTGCTCGACCTCGCGGGACCGGCGGAACAGGCCGAGAAGAAGGTGCATCACATGCTCGGAGATGACCGGCCCGTGGATGCCGCTGACATTGGTCACCGGTATGCCGCCCGGCAGCCCGTTCTTGATCGCCTTGTCTATGCCCGAGGTGGCGAACTGTATCCAGCGCAACGCCTTGCCCGCGTCGGCGACGATTTTGGCGATCCCGGGGGTATAGAGCCGGTTGGTGATCATCAGGATCTCGGCGCCGGGAAGGGCCCCGGCCAATTCCTCGGGCGCGCTCACATGTTCGAAGGCGACGTCGGGAAAGTCCTTCACCAGGCCCGGCAGGCTGGAAAAGCGAATCGACAGCATGAGCACGACTTTCATCGGCCGGTTTCTCCTTGAATTTCGCCGGTCCGATGCCCGGCTTGGCCCCCGAGGACTAAGTGTCGAGCGTCTCTTCGGCGAACAGGCGTTCAGGCGCAAGCTTCTCCTCGATCAGGTTCTGATCGAAGGCGTATTCGATGAGCCGCTCGATATTGGCACGGTTCTTGGCCAGGCCGAGCGGCCACAAATCATCGGGCAGCAGTTCGCGCTCTTCCTCGACATAGTGGCGTCCCCAGGCCAGCCGCGACCAGTTCGGGTCTTCGAAATAGCCCTCGGAGACCTCCTTGGCCTCGGCGAACATGTCGATGATCGCCTTGGCGAGCCATGGCTCGCTGGCCAGCAGATCGGGGCGCACCGCGATCACGTGCATGATCGGGTAGTAGCCGTATTTATGGTAATAGCGCAGCTCCTCCTGGCGCGTGTCGGCGAACAGACGGCGCGCCCTGCGCTCGCCCGAGAGCACCGAGGGCGGCGGATGGGGCAGGAAGAAGGCGTCGATGTCGCCCTTTTCAAGCAGGGCGCCAAGCTCCGCGCGCTCGCCGATGGGTTCGATGACGACGCCGTCCTTGGTCTTGAAATCGACCTTCTCCGCCGTCGTCACGCACCAGGTGATGTCTTCCCAGGCGACACCGTATTCGAACTTCAGGTCCCCCTTGGCGAGCAACGACAGCGTGGTCTGGAACGAGCTCAGCGCCACCCGCTTGCCGATAAGGTCCTTGGGCTCCCACAGATCGGAGAGGGGGTGGACGTACATCTGGCTCTGGCTGAACAGGCGGCGGGGGAACACCGGCACGGCGGTGATCGCCATGCCCCTCTGCTTGGCCATCAGGTAGCTCGACATCGAGAACTCGCAGATGTCGAACTCGCCGTCATGGAGCATCCGCCCATGGCGCTCCTTGCCGTCCCTCAAAGTGACGCTCTGGCCGACCTGCAGGACCTTGAGATCGACACCGTCCGGCGGCGTCACGGTGCCGTCGAAAAACGGGAAATGACGGTCGTAGCGCTCGACCGCCATCGTCAGGGTCATCTTCGCCATGGTTGCTCCCGAGCCCCCTCTTTCCTTGGCGTGTCCGCGAGACTCTAGAGGGCGGACGGAAAGGCTGTCAATGGAGACCCCTGCCGCTGCCCGGCGGGCGGGAAAGTGGCCAAGGCCCCTTCATCTTTGCCCAAGGGATCATTATTTTTGCTTCGCCCTACCCAGGGCCAAGGCCGCGCTGTATGGTGTCGACGCCCTATCTCCATGAGTCATATGGCACTTCGGGGCCGGAGGGGGAACGGAGGCGGAAAGGGAACCGGGCCGGATGCGTATTTTTCGCCATTATGAGGATTTGCCGGCGGAGGCCAGGGGCGGCGTCGTCGCCATCGGCAATTTCGACGGCGTCCATCTCGGCCATCAGGCCCTCATCGGCGAGGCCGGCGCGATCGCCAAGGATTTGGGCGCACCGCTTGGCGTGCTCACCTTCGAGCCCCATCCGAGGCGCGTGTTCAGGCCCGATGACCCGCCGTTCCGCCTGACGCCGCTGCGCGCCAAGGCCCGCCATATCGCGGCGCTCGGCGCCGATCACCTCTATGTCCTCCATTTCGACCTCGACTTCTCCAGGCGTTCGGCGGAGGACTTCGTCGATGCCGTCCTCCTCGGTGGGCTGCGGGCCCGTCACATCGTCGTCGGCCGGGATTTCGTCTTCGGCCACAAGCGGCGAGGCAACGTGGAACTGCTCGACCGGATGGCGGCGGCGAAGGGCTTCGGCCTCGCTTGCGTCCAACCGGTGACCGTTGGCGATGAGGGCGGCGATGAGGGCGGCGATGAGGGCACGGAGGCCGAGGTCATTTCATCGCGCACGATCCGCGAATGCTTGCGTGAAAGCGACGTCGGCGGCGCCGCCAAGCGCCTCGGCCGGTTCTGGGAACTGGGTGGAAGGGTGGAAAAGGGTGAGATGCGGGGGCGCGGCCTCGGATTTGCGACGGCGAATGTCTCCTTCGGCGACTATCTGAGGCCGGCGGCGGGCGTCTATGCGGTGCGCGCCGGCGTCGATCGGGGACCCGACACCATCTGGCGCGACGGCGTCGCCAGCATCGGCTTCCGCCCCACCTTCGGCGGCCGCGAGTTGTTGCTGGAGGTCCATATTTTCGATTTTTCCGGCGATCTTTATGGCCGCCAGTTGCGCGTCGCCATGATCGGCTACCTGCGCCCCGAAGTGAAGTTCGCGAGCGCCGATGACCTCATCGACGAGATGAAGCGCGATGCCGAAAGGGCGCGCGGGGTGCTTGCGGAGGTTGACGGGCCAATGGCATTGGAGAACAGTGTCGCCGGAACCGGATGAGGGGGCGTGATCCTTTGGCGCCCCTTCGGGTTATAAGCCCCCAGGCGTCACCGCAAGAATGAGAATATGAGCGTCGATTACAAGTCCACCGTGAGCCTGCCGCGAACGTCCTTCGCCATGAAGGCGGGACTGCCGAAAGCCGAGCCCGAACTGCTGGAGCGCTGGCAACGGATCGGTCTGTTCGCCAAGCTTCGCGCGGCGGCGCGAGGGCGGGAGAAGTTCATCCTTCACGACGGCCCGCCCTATGCCAACGGCAACATCCATATCGGCACCGCGCTCAACAAGATCCTCAAGGACGTGATCAACCGCTGCCAGCAGATGCTGGGCAAGGACGCCAACTATGTGCCGGGATGGGACTGCCACGGGCTGCCGATCGAATGGAAGATCGAGGAGAAGTACCGCGCCCGGGGCCAGGACAAGGACGAGGTGCCGGTGATCCGGTTCCGCGAGGAATGCCGGGCCTTCGCCGAAGAATGGATCGAGGTGCAGCGCGAGGAATTCAAGCGGCTCGGCGTCGAGGGCGATTGGGACAACCCCTACACCACCATGGCCCATGCCGCCGAAGCCCAGATCGTGCGCGAGCTCGGCAAGTTCCTGATGAACGGCAGCCTGTACAAGGGCGTCAGGCCGGTGCTGTGGTCGGTGGTCGAGAAGACCGCGCTGGCCGAAGCCGAGGTCGAATATCACGATCACACCTCGATGACGGTGTGGGTGCGTTTCCCGGTCATCGAGGCCGGACATCCGGAGCTTGACGGCGCCTCCATCGTCATCTGGACGACCACGCCCTGGACCCTGCCCGGCAACCGGGCGGTGGCCTATGGCGCCGATTACGATTACGTCGTGATCGAGGTCAAGGAGATCGCCGGGGACAGCCTCGCCGTCCTCGGCGAGCGCCTCGTGGTGATGGCCGATCTCGTGGCCGAGGTGGCGGAGAACGCCGGCATCACCCTTCATGAGACGCGGGCCGTGATCAAGGGCGAGGCGCTCTCGGGCACCCTATGCGCCCATCCCCTGCGCGGCCAGGGCTATGATTTCGACGTGCCGTTGGTTGCCGGCGCGCACGTCACCACCGATCAGGGGACCGGGCTGGTGCATACCGCGCCCGGCCACGGCCAGGAGGACTTCGAGATCGGCGTCAAATACGGCATCGAGGTGCCCCAGACGGTGGCCGACGGCGGCACCTTCTACGACCACGTGCCGCTGTTCGCCGGCCTTCACGTGTTCAAGGCCGACGGCGAGATCGCCAAGCGGATCGAGGCGGCGGGCAAGCTGCTGGCGCAGGGCACGCTGGTGCACTCCTACCCCCATTCGTGGCGCTCCAAGGCGCCGCTGGTGTTCCGCGCGACGCCGCAATGGTTCATCTCCATGTCGGAAAACGGCCTGCGCGAGAACGCGCTCAAGGCCATCGCGGAGACGCGCTGGGTGCCGCCCGCGGGGCGCCGGCGCATCGAATCCATGGTCGAGAACCGGCCCGACTGGTGCATCTCCCGCCAGCGCGCCTGGGGCGTGCCGATCACCGTCTTCGTCGACAAGTCGACCGGCGAGCCCTTGCGCGATAAGGGCGTGTTGGACCGCATCGTCGCCGCCGTCGAGGCCGAGGGCACGGATGCCTGGTTCACCAGCCCACCCGAGCGTTTCCTGGGCCCCGATCGCGATCCGGGAGATTTCGAGCAGGTCACCGACATCCTCGATGTCTGGTTCGACTCGGGCTCGACCCATGCCTTCGTGCTCGAGGAAGTCGACGGCCTCAAGTGGCCGGCCTCGCTTTATCTCGAAGGGTCCGACCAGCACCGCGGCTGGTTCCAGTCCTCGCTTCTCGAATCCTGCGGCACCCGGGGCAGGGCGCCCTATGAGGCGGTCCTGACCCATGGCTTCGTCATGGGCGAGGACGGGCGCAAGATGTCGAAGTCGCTGGGCAACGTGGTGGCGCCCCAGGAGGTGGTCGGCAAGTTCGGCGCCGATATCCTGCGCCTGTGGGTGGTGGCGTCGGATTATTCCGAAGATTTGCGCATCGGGCCCGAGATCCTCAAGCGCCAGGTCGATACCTATCGCCGCCTTCGCAACACGCTTCGCTATCTGCTCGGCAATCTCGATGGCTTCGATGAGGCGGAGAAGATCGCCGCCGATGAGATGCCGGAGCTCGAACGCTGGGTGCTGCACCGATTGTGGGAGCTCGATCGGCTGTTGCGCCGCTCGGC
>JADFPK010000060.1 GCA_022562375.1 Pseudomonadota bacterium | reverse complement strand
GACCCTGGATGCTCCTTCGCCTTACGACGATCACCAGCGCGATCAACGAGGCCAGGTAAAACCCGAGCGCCAGGAGCGCCATCGAACGGATTCCCGAGATCATCGTGGCGTATTCGATCCAACCGCCCAGCACGGCGCCCAGGATGTTGGCGCCGATGGCCGGGCCGGCCGCCGGGGACACCCGGAAGGAATGGGCAAAAATCACGCCCGCGCAGTAGACCGGCGAAAGAATGAACAGGCCGTACGCGAGGGTGGCCGCCATGCCACGACCGAGGACCATGCCCGGCTCTATCCCATAACTCAGTATCAGTAAAATGAAGAGTGCCGCGTAAGCGGGTTTCTGAAGGTTGCGGCCTATGGCCGTCACGGTCAGGTTTGCCGCCACGATCAGCAACAGGACAAGTCCGATGGTGATCGCCGACACCAGCCAGGTGGTTCCGAACAATAGCGCCAGACGATTGATCGCATAGACTTCCATGAGCAGGAACGCGGCGCCCATGAAAAACATGTGGGTGTGGAATCGCGTAACGCTGCCGAGGTTCAATCCACCGCGCCAGAGCAACCATACCGAAGCGGCGGCCAGCATCAGGATGACGATGACATAGGCTTGCGGGATGCTCCTGTCGGGGAGGTAGAGGAAGGGCCAGTCATCGGTCGGCACCGGTCCCGTCATCGACATCTCGGTCACATCCGGCGGCCGCGAGGGGTCCGTGACCTGACATACGAAGGATTTCGGCGCGCCATAGCTTTTGAAGTCCACGGGCGTGTCGCAATTCGCCCGAAGCATGGCGGCGAGCCGCTTATGGAGCCAGTCGGTGTTGTCGACCGCGACCAAGATGATCGACCCGCCCGGTTTGAGCAAACGCCTGGCGGCGGCGAAACTTTCGAGCGTGAAGACGTAATTATCCAGGCGCACGCTCGACATTCCGAGTTGAGTGTGGGAGTCGAGCAAGCCGAAAACCACGGCATCGTAGCTTCCCGCCGGAAGCCTGCGAAAGGCGTTCCGCGCGTCGTCGACGATGACCCTGACGCGTGGGTCATCGTAGGGTTGCTCGGGGTGGTAGCGACGGCCGATCTCCACGATCGCCGGATCGATTTCTACCGCGTCTACCCGCGACGCCCCCGCCCGCAGCGCCGCGGCCACATCGTTTCCGGTTCCCGCGCCGACCACCAGAACCCGGTCGGGCTTGGCAATGCCTTGATAGACACTGTTGTAATGAGGCGCCGGGTCATGGCCCAACCGCGCGATCGCCTCGGGCCGAAGGTCGAGCGCAATCTGATACTTGGAGTCGGAAATCCGCACCATATAGCCGTTGTCGACCGGATAGCCGATCAGCTTTTGGTATTGCGACCACACCGTCTCGCCACGGCCTGGCATTACGGCCGCGACGGTGAGCGCGATCAGCGCCAGCGCGGAGAAAATTCTTGCGCGCCCGGCAATCCAACCCAACAGAGGAATAAGCCCGACCAGATACCAGATCCAGGGCGGCGTTTGTAGATAGCTAAGCGCGATGAACAACAGTATTCCGCTGAGGCTGCCCAGGATGTTGATCGTGTAACCGGGGAGCCTGGGCACTTGTTCGAAGGCGGTTCCGAGAAATCGCCCGAGGAGGCTGAAGGTCGACGCGATGGCAACGAGCGTGGCCAGACAAAACCCGCCTATGATAATTTGCACCAGCAGTCGGAGTGAGGGGCTCAATTCCACATTGCCGTACAAACGACTGCCGAGAATGAATTCGCTGCTGGCCAACGCACCCAATAGGCTGATCGTGCTGTCGACCAGATGGGCGCCTTGGCTCAGAAATACCGCCAAGGGCACCATCCAGAGCAGGAACCAGAGGGCATGCCTCGGCCGCGCGTTCCCAAGAAAGCAACCGAGCCCCAATCCCAGGAAGCAGCTAATCAGCGGGATGTTCTTGTAGAACGCGAATATGCGAAATTGACCGCTGCTATAGCGGATGAACATGACCTCGAGGAAAAGGACGACGAGGCTCACCACAAAAAGGGCGAGATAGGGATGACCCGCCATCAGGGCCTTGGCGGATACCGAACCGCGTTCGTCATCGTTAAGCAGGAGCCGCAACCGGCGCCGGGCAAGATATGCAAAAAAAGTTATGGCGCAGAGCGCAATCCCCGTCGTAGCGACCAGCTCGACGCCCGGGAGATCAGGAGAGTCAGGGCGGGTTCCCTCGGGAAACAACAGGACCGCCGAAACCAAGCCCACGCCCAGTCCGAACGATAGAAGTATCCACGCCAGGAGCTGGCGATCCGTCGGATCGGCGTGGTCTTCGGCGCCTGGCGGTGAATCACCCGATATTTCGGACATAGGAGTTTGTTTCTCTATGTTTTTGACCGCTGTTTACCCTCGATCCGTCGTAATTCTCCTCCGATCGAGGGGTCCTATAGGGTTGACCGCCACTCACCGTAAAATCCTTCGAGAACAGATCATCCAATTTCGAAAACCGTCGTCACCCGCCATCGTCGAATGGTTGATGGCGCTGGCGAGCTGGATGGCGCGCCGCAGGAGCCGGTCGGTGAAATGGCCGATGGTCGTGGTGTAGGTCACTTACGCGCCGCGGCCGCGGCGATGACGCCGCCGAGAAGTAGCGGCAACAGGAAACGGGCGCGTAGCGAATGGGATTCAGTGCGGGCCAAGGTTTATCCCTACCGGTATGGGCCCAAGCCCCACCGCGGCGCCGGACAGTATCAGGCGTCGGGCGGCGCTTAAGCACCAACGAAATAGTTAACGGTAAGTATAGAAATAAGCGGTTAGCAAACCGTAAATAAAACTTCCCCTATTAGGGGCCAAATTGGGCAAATTCCTTGTGAAATCTGGGCATTTATCAGTATAATTCCGCGATCATGTTTTACTGGCATTCACCCCTATGAACACGAGATGAACGAGCCGTTAATCGCCTGTTAAAACCGACCGTGGCACCATGACCGGCCATTGCCAATCACAATAGCGAGGACGCGGTGATGCGGAAGACCGCCTTGATTTTAGCCATTCTCGGCCTGTCGGCGACGGCTTGGCTGCCGGTGCCGGCAGAGGCCGACCATGGGACACTAGCGGCCCAAATACCGCCCGGCCATTTACCGCCACCCGGCGAGTGCCGCATTTGGTTTCTTGATCGTCCGGCGGGCCACCAGCCACCGCCGGGCCCCTGTGGAACCCTCGAGTACAACGTTCCACCCGGCGCCAGGCTAATCTATGGCGGGCCAGGGCACGGGGGCGGGCAGTGGCCGGCCGAGCCCGAGATTGCCGCTCCCGCGGTCGGATACAAGGCCAGCTATCCCGACATCGACACCGGCACCTGCAACCGCGGCCTGACCGACTCGCAGCTTTTCGGCGGCGCCATCGGCGCCATCGTCGGCGGCCTGTTGGGCTCCAAGGTCGGCAAGGGCGACGGCAAGCTCGCGGCGACCGCCGCCGGCACCCTCCTCGGCGCGCTGGCCGGCGCCTCCATCGCCCGGTCGATGGACACGGCGGACAACGAGTGCGTGCGCAAGGCGCTCGACGCCGCGCCCGACCGGAAGGAGATCGCCTGGCGCAACCCCGACGCCGACGCCGAATACAGGGTGACGCCGGTCAGGAGCTACCAGAATCGCGCCGGACGGTACTGCCGCGAATACATCACCGAGGCGGTGATCGGCGGCCGGACCGAGACGGTCTACGGCACCGCCTGCCGCCAGCCCGACGGAAACTGGGAATTGATGAGTTGAGTATCGCCCGCCGGCGTCACGCCCTTGCGGCGGTGGCGCTGGCGTTCGGGCTCGGGGCCTGCACGGCCGGCCCATACCCGACCACCGGCGGCGTTCCCCACGCGGCCGGCAGGCCCTACCAGATCGACGGCGTTTGGTACGTGCCGAGACCCGACCCCGGCTACGCAGCCGTCGGGCGCGCCTCGTGGTATGGCGAGCCTTATCACGGCCGGCGCACGGCGAGCGGTCAGATCTTCGATATGTACGCCTTCACCGCGGCCCATCCGACGCTGCCCTTCGGCACCCGGGTGCGCGTCACCAACCTCGAGAACGGCCGCTCCGTCGTCCTCGTCATCAACGACCGAGGCCCCTTCGTCAGGGGACGGATCATCGACGTCTCCAGGCGCGCCGCGCGGTCGCTGGGCTTCGAGCGCAAGGGCACGGTGCCCGTCCGCGTCGAGATCGCCGGGTGATTGGCGGCGCTTCCGCCGACCGAGCGGGCGAAGGAGCGCCTGATTTTGCGGCGATTTCGGACCTAATCTTATATGCTATAACGGTTTCGCCGGGGAATCGCCGGCGGTAGCCGCCGGCGCCGGAAAGGGAGTGGAGGAGAAGTGGACGAGACGCCGACAGTGCTTGACGTCAAGGGCCTCAATTGCCCGCTGCCGGTGCTGAGGGCCAACAAGGCCATCAAGCCGCTGCCGGCGGGAGGGTTGCTGGAGATTCACGCCACCGACCCGGGAACGGTCGAGGATTTCAAGGCCTATTGCGAGACCACCGGCCACGAGCTCGTCGAGTCGCGCCAAGCGGACGGGGTCTACAGTTTCGTCATCAGGAAATCGGCGTAATCGGCGAGGCCCCAAGGCCCGGTATCACTGGGCGGCGGCGGGGGCCTCGTGGGCGGCGGGCTCGACCTGGCCCATGCGCCTGACCAGCAGGGATAAGAGCGGCGGGATGATCAAGAGAGTCAGCAGCGCCGATAAGCCGAGGCCGCCGATGATCACCGAGCCGAGACCGCGGTAAAGCTCGGACCCGGCGCCCGGGAACACCACCAGCGGCATCATGCCGGCGACCGTCGTCAGGGTCGACATGAAGATCGGCCTGATCCGGGTGCGGGTCGACGACAGGATGGCTTCGGCCGGCGCCATGCCCTCGTTGCGTACATTGTGCAACGTATAGGTCACCAGCAGGATGGCGTTGTTGACCACCGTGCCGATGAGGATGACGAAGCCCAGTATCGTCAGCATGTCGAGCGGCTGGTAGACGAACTGGTTGAGCACGTAAAGACCAAGCACGCCGCCCGCCGTCGCCAGCGGCACCGAAAGCATGATGATCAGGGGATAGAAGAAGCTTTCCAGCAGCACCGCCATGACCAGGAAGACGATGAGAATGGCGACGAGCATGTCGAACTTGAGCGCGTTCCAGGTCTTGGTCAGGTTGTCGGCGGCGCCGGACAGCCTGATCTTGACGCCCGGCGGCAGCCCCTCCTTGCGGAGCACATCCACCACCTCCGACCTTATTTTCTCGATCGTCGTCGCCAAGGGGATCTTCTTCGCCGGCCTGATCTGCAGCGTCACGTAGCGGGTGCGGTCGAGGTGCCATATCTGGGTCGGCCCGGCGGTCACCTTGATATCGGCGAGGGAACTGACCGGCACGATCTTGCCCGATTTGGTGACCACCGGCAGGTTGCCGATGCCCTGGGTCTGGCGCACGAGGTCCTTGGGTCCCCGGAGCGTCAGGTCGAGCCGCCTGTCGCCGACCGTGATCTCGGCGATCCTGAGGCCGTCATTGTACACGTCCACCGTCTGCCCCAGTTCCCGCGCGGTGACGCCGGCGTCGGCGAGGCGCAGCTGATCGGGCACCAGGCGGATTTCCGGCGCGCCGAGCTCGAGGCCGGGACGGGGCCTGACCCGGTGACCCTCGCTGCGCGGCAGGACCTCGCGCAGAATATCGTCGGCGCGGCGCGCCACGTCCAGATTGTCCTCGAGCTCCGGCCCTGAAATGTCCAGCCGGATCGAGCGCGAACCGCCGATCCCGCGCGAGAACAAAGAGGACTGGCGAATGGCGCCGCGGGTGCCCGGCTCCCTCAGGATCGGCTCCTCGAGGATGGGCACCAGCTCGCCGGCGCGCGCCGGGTCGACGGCGCTGGCGCCGATGAAGGTCGAGTTGTTGTGGGCGACGAAGAAGAAATTCTGGATCTTGGGCGGCTCGCCGGGCTTGCTTTCGGGGCCCGAAACCGAAGCCCAGAGGGGCCGGACCGCATCCTCGATCTTCTGCGCCACCTTCTTGGTGGCCTCGAGGTTGTATCCCGGCGGCGGGGTGATGCGGCCCCAAACGAAATTGCGGTTGCCGTCGGGCAGGAAATCGAGCGGCGGCAGCGCCCACAGGGTGAACACCGAGGCGCCGCCGCAAACCACCGTGACGACAACCAACGCCGCGACCTTGGAACGGGTGACGACCCGGGTGAACGCCATCACGGCGGCGACGAATCCCCTGGCGAGGGGGTCGATCACCGGCAGCGACAGCCGCCCTCCCTTGTCTTCCCCGACATTCCTGAGGAGGCGTTTGGATAGGGCGGGAATGACGGTGGCCGAGACCACGAGGGACAACATGACGGCAACCGAGATCGCCACCGCGATGTCGCGGAACAGCTGGCCGACCTGGAGCTCGAGTAGCAGGATCGGCACGAAGACGGCGACGGTGGTCAGCGCCGAGGCGACGACCGCCGGCCACACCTCCTTGGTGCCCCTGTAGGCGGCTTCCACCGGAGATCTGCCGAGCTGGCGGTGGCGGTAGATGTTTTCCAGCACGACGATCGCCGCGTCCACCACCATGCCGACGGCAAAAGCGATGCCGGCCAGCGAAATCACGTTGATCGACCGCCCGAGCATCGCCATCGCCACGAAGGCGCCGACGACCGATACCGGGATGGCGATGGAAATCACCAGCGTCGCGCCGAAGGAGCGCAAAAACAGCATCAGGATCAACGCCGCCAGGGTGCCGCCGACCCAGATGTTCTGCTGCACCAAATCGATGGCCGAGTTGATGTAGACCGTTTCGTCGTAGACCTGGGTCAGGTTGAGCCCCTCGCCGGGCAGGGCGAACTCGTTCAGCTCCTCGACGGCGGCGCGGATTCCCTTCATGGTCTCGATCACGTTGGCGCCGGTCTCGCGCACCGCCCGAAGGGTGATGGTGTCTTCCCCAAGGAAGCGGCGGAAACTGGTGGGTTCCTTGTAGCCGAACTCGATATCGGCGACGTCGCCCAAGCTGACCCGGCCGATGGCGCCGGTGACGGGATTCACCTCGGTTCTCAGCACCACGGCGCGGGCCTGGGCCACGGTCCTGATCTCGCCCTCGGTGCGCACCAGGTAGCGGCGCTTGCCCTCCTCGACGGCGCCGGCCGAGAACGAAGCGCTGGCGCCGCGAACCCTGGAGGCTATTTCCGCTATGGTCAGCCCATAGCGGGCCATGCGCTGGGGATCGATGACGATCCTGATCTCACGCCGGCTGCCACCCCTGAAGTCGACGCCGGCGACGCCCGGAACCCTTTCGAGCCGCTCGACGACCACGTCCTCGATGAACTCGCCGTAAGTCTCGATGTCCTGATTGTTGCCGGGGTCGCGCCGGATGGCGAAATAGGCGATCGGGGTGTCTTCCGACCCGCGGGTCAGCAACCTAGGCTCATCGGCCTCGTTCGGTAGACCGGAGATGCCCGCCAGGCGATTGGAGACCAGCAGCAAGCCCTTGTCGATGTTATAGCCGACCTCGAATTCGAGCCGGATGCGCGAATCTCCGGGGCGCGAGCGGGAAGAGAACTCGATCACCCCTTCGATGCCGCCGAGCTCTTCCTCCAGCCGGTTGGTGATCTCCCGCTCGACCTCGACGGGCGCCGCGCCGCGCCATTGGGTGCGCACGTCGATGATGGGACGGCGCACGTCGGGCGTCAGTTGTATGGGAATGGTCTCGAGCGCCACCAGGCCGAAGACGATGATCGCCAACACCCCGGCCATGACCGCCGTCGGGCGCTTGATGGCGATGTCGATGAGGTTCATCGGCTGTTAGGATCCACCCCCGGATCGGCCGCCGGTCCCGCCTCCGGCCTTGCCGCCGGAGGCGCCGCCGATGCGGACCCGCTTGCCGTCACGCAGCCGTTCATTGCCGCGCACCACCACCTTTTCGCCGACCTCGAGGCCGCTCAACACCTCGAAGCGCCCGCCGATCGCCTCGCCGAGGTCGACCTTGCGCGCATTTGCCCGGCCCTTCTCGACGACGAAGACGATCTGGTTGCCCCGGCTGTTGACCAGCGCATCCTTATGGACGGTTACGACCATGCGCTTCTTGCCGATCGGCAGATGCAGGGTCGCCGTCTGGTTGGTGGCGAAACGCAACTCGGTGCCGTTGAACGTCGGCACGAAGCGGACGGTGCGGGTGCGGGTGCGGGGGTTTTCCACCGGCACCACGGCGCGGACCTTGGCCCGGTGGCGGGTTTTGTCCTCGAGCTCGAAGTCGACCTCGACCCCGGATACCAGGCCCGAGATACGGTTGGAGGGAACGTCGGCCTCGAACTCGAGATCCTCGTCGCCGACCAGGGTGACGACCGGCTGCCCCTGCTTCAGGTAGGCGCCGGCGATGGTATGGCGCACGGTCACGACGCCGTTATAGGGCGCCCGGACCAACGTGTATCTAAGATCGACCTCGGCCATCCGCAGGCTCGCCCGGGCGCTCCCCAGTCGCGCCTCGGCCTCGGCGACGCTGGTCTGGTAGCTGATCACGTCCAGGCGCTTGTCCTCATACCGCGCCTGGGAGAAGGCGGGAGACTTGCGCAACCGCTCGAGGCGGCGCAGCTCCTGTTTCACCAGCGCCAGCTTGGCCTTGGCGGTGGCGATCTTGGCCTTGCTTTCGGCGACCTCCGCCGCCTTGAGCTCGCGATTCCATTTGAGCCGGTCGGACACCAGGACCGCCAGCACATCGTTCTTCTTGACTTGGTCGCCGACATAGACCTTGACCACCGCCACCGGCGCCTCGATGCGCGAGGCGACGACCCCGGACTGGCGCGCCACCAGCCGGCCGATGATGGGCATGGTCTGGACCATCGGCTCGATCTTGACCGCGTCCACCTCGACCAGGGTGCCGCGCCCTTCTTTGCGGTGCTTCTTGGCGTCGACGGGGCCAGCGGCGGAAATCGCCATCGCCAGCGCCACGGTCACCGCCGTCAGTTTGAGAACAAGCTTGATCATGTCTTAGGCGCCGGTCCCTTGCTTGCGGGTCCCCATTGCTCGGCGGATTCCCACAGCTCGAAGGATACATTAACCGTTAATAGCTGAACGCAACATGAACGGCTGAAACAGGCCGTGGCCGCTTCACCCCTGGCAAACGTACGAGCCAAGCAGTTGCACGGCCCCGGTCGAGTTCGATCGTCCTATCGCCTATTTTACGCCATTTTGCGATATTTGTGGCCCTAATTCCGGTTCTGTCAATCGGCTTCTCCGGCCCGGCCAGGGCCCAGGCGCTGGAATTTCCCCCTCCACCCGCGGCTTTTCAGGCGGTTCTGCCTTAGTGACTGGCGGTGGTGGCGGCCGAGGCGCTACAATGGGCGTCCCCGATCAAGCCCCGAACGGGTTTACAATAAATGACGACGCTGATTTTTACCCACCCCGCCTGCATAGAGCACGATCCCGGCGCCTCTCACCCCGAATGCCCGGCGCGGCTCGA
>JADFPK010000270.1 GCA_022562375.1 Pseudomonadota bacterium | reverse complement strand
ATGTCGCGCCTGCGCCGGCGCATCGCCGAACGCCTCAAGGAGGCCCAGAACACCGCCGCCATGCTCACCACCTTCAACGAGGTGGACATGTCGGCGGTGATCGCCGCGCGCAAGGATCACCGCGACGGCTTCTTGAAGAAGCACGGCGTCAAGCTCGGTTTCATGTCGTTCTTCGTCAAGGCCTGCATCGTCGCGCTGAAGGAGATTCCCGAGGTCAACGCCGAGATCGACGGCGACGACATCGTCTACAAGAACCATTACGACATCGGCGTCGCCGTCGGCACCGAACAGGGGCTGGTGGTGCCGGTCATCAGGGACGCCGACGCGATGAGCTTCGCCGAGATCGAACAGGCCATCGCTGCACTCGGGGCCAAGGCCAAGGACGGGCAACTCACCATGGATGACCTCACCGGCGGCACCTTCACCATCTCCAACGGCGGTGTTTACGGCTCGTTGCTCTCGACGCCGATCCTCAACCCGCCCCAGTCCGGCATATTGGGGATGCACAAGATCCAGCCCCGCCCCGTGGTGGTCGGCGACAGTATCGAAATCCGCCCGCAGATGTACCTGGCGCTCAGTTACGATCACCGCCTGGTCGACGGGCGCGAGGCGGTCACCTTCCTGGTGCGCGTCAAGGAATGCATCGAGGAGCCGCAACGCATCCTGCTGGACATCTGACCGGGGCGGATGGCGTTGCGCGCTCCCTTAATCTCCCTGTCAGCCTGAGCAATCTGATGGATATTGGTCATGAGCGACAATAACTTCGATCTCATCGTCATCGGCGCCGGGCCCGGCGGCTATGTCGCCGCCATCCGCGCCGCCCAGTTGGGGCTGAACGTCGCCTGCGTCGAAAAGCGCGGCGCCCTTGGCGGCACCTGCCTCAACGTCGGCTGCATCCCGTCGAAGGCGTTGCTCCATTCGTCCGAGCTTTTCTACCAGGCGCGCCACGGTCTTTCCGAATTCGGCATCAAGGTGGCGCTGGCCGGGGTCGACCTCGGCGCCATGATGGCGCAAAAGACCAAGGTCGTCGGCGATCTCACCAAGGGGATCGAGTTCCTGTTCAAGAAGAACAAGGTCACCTATCTCCGTGGCGCGGCGAGGATCGAGAAGGCGGGCGAAGTGACCGTCCGCGCCGACGGCGCCGGGAACGGGAGCGGCGGGGAAGGCGCCGTGGAAACCTATAAGGCCGCCAACATCCTCATCGCCACGGGATCGGATACGGTGGCGCTGCCGGGGATCGAGGTCGACGAGCAAACCATCGTGTCGTCCACCGGCGCCCTGTCGCTGCCTGAGGTGCCCGATCATCTGGTGGTCATCGGCGGCGGCTATATCGGGCTCGAGTTGGGTTCGGTGTGGGCGCGGCTGGGCTCCAAGGTCACCGTCGTCGAGTTCCTCGATTCCATCCTTGCCACCATGGACGGCGAGATCGCCAAGCACATGGGGCGCATCCTCGCCAAGCAGGGCATGGAGTTCAGGCTCTCGACCAAGGTCACGGCGGCGAACAAGACCGCCAATGGGGTGTCGCTGACGCTCGAGCCCGCCGAGGGCGGCGCGGCCGAGACGCTTGCCTGCGACATCGTCCTCGTCGCCGTCGGCAGGCGGCCCGTTACCGAGGGCCTCGGCCTCGAGGAGGCGGGCGTGGCGCTCGACAACGCCGGCCGGGTCACGGTCGATGCCGGTTTTCTGACCGGCATCAAGGGGATTTACGCCATCGGCGACGTGATCGAAGGGCCGATGCTGGCGCATAAGGCGGAAGACGAGGGCGTCGCGGTGGCCGAGATCATCGCCGGGCAGTCGGGCCACGTGAACTACGACGCCATCCCCGGCGTGGTCTACACCTGGCCCGAGGCCGCTTCCGTCGGCAAGACCGAGGAAGAGCTCGAGGCCGACGGCGTCGATTATAAAATCGGCAAGTTCCCCTTCATCGCCAACAGCCGGGGGCGGACCGTCGGCGAGACCGACGGTTTCGTCAAGATCATCGCCGACGCCGGCGACGACAGGATCCTCGGCGCCCACATCATCGGCCCCGACGCCGGCACCATGATCGCCGAGTTGGTGCTGGCGATGGAGTTCGGCGCCTCGGCCGAGGATGTCGCGCGCACCACCCACGCCCATCCGACCTTGAACGAAGCGGTCAAGGAAGCGGCCCTCGCCGTCGCCGGCCGCGCCATCCATAATTAGAGTTCTCCGAGCGGCATCACGGACGCGAAAGGTGTGGGCGCTGCGGCGCTTGCGCCGCGCCCTATTCCGCCGCGCCGGCCTCGGGCGGCGATGAGGGCGGGCCGATTCTAGACCTATAACGTCGCTAATAACGAGTTTAATCTTGACATTTTCGTCGCTATATACGATACTCTCCCCTTGTTCGAGATCACATACAGCCGGCAAGCAAT
>JADFPK010000269.1 GCA_022562375.1 Pseudomonadota bacterium | reverse complement strand
CCAGCTACGGCCGTATGATCGTGATCGATCACGGCCTCGGCATCCGTACCCGTTACGGCCATTTGTACAAGATTCTCGTGCGCCGCGGACAGAAAGTCGGATTTCGTCAGAAGATCGGTCTGATGGGGAACACCGGCCGCACCACCGGGGCGCACATCCACTACGAAATTCTCGTCAACGGTAAACCCTATGATCCACTGAAGTTCATGCAGGCAGGAAAATATGTTTTCAAAGGATAGCAAAGACGTGGAGACCACGCCGGCGAAGGCGGATAACAAGCAGCAGCAAGTGCCTACGATCATCAGTGCCTCGCTCAGGATCGTCGGCAACCTGATCAGTGATGGCGACGTCCAGGTCGACGGCATCATCGATGGCAATGTGAAAAGCCGGACCCTGACCATAGGCGAAAGCGCGACGATCAACGGCGAGGTCGAGGCCGAAACGGTCCGCATCCATGGATCGATCAGCGGCCAGATCAAGGCCAAAAAGGTCGAGCTCGGCCCCACCGCCAAGGTCGTCGGCGACATTATCCATTCGCTCTTGATCGTCGAATCGGGCGCCTATCTCGAGGGCAGTTGCCGGCATCTCGACAGCGCCCGCAAGGACGCCGAGTCGAAGCCCGCCGATACCAAGCCCGCCGATACATCGAAGACCGAGGCGCTGGCCAAGGCGCTCGGCAAGCCCTCTGCGGAATCGGTGGCGTCGTCGCTGGCCATACCGGGTAAGGGCCAGGGCGTACCGGGCAAGCCCGGCGGGTAACGAGATCGCGCGGCGCGTTCGATCGCCGCCGCGCCCAGGCATTGGTCCCGATCGGCCACCGGGGGCACGACCCCTGGCGGGGTGGCCTTGGCTAACGCGTAACGCCAGTTTGCGCGGCGCCGTGGCCGAAGGCCGTTCGCCCGGCGGCATGGTTGCCCGGCGGCAAGGTCGCCCGGCGGCATGGTTGAGAGTCTCGATCAACGGGAGGAACCTCAGAGGCTTGTCCGATGGCGCGCTTTAATCGCCGAATCAGCCCCAAGGTCATCGCCGGCGCGGTTCAGGAGAGGAACCGCACCGTCCCGACGCCGACCTATTGGAACACCGACCAGAAGGTCCCGGTGATCGATAAGGAGCGTCCCGGCCGCGGCTATCGCCACCTGCTGCGCAAGAAAGACATTTTCGACTTCATCGAGTTACTGCCGCACTGGGACGACTTGGCCGTCGGCTTGAACGCGGTCCTGCTGGCCGCGGGGGAGGAGGGTCTCTACGGCTGGTATGACACCGGCGTCGTCGGCGTTTGCGCCTGGCCGCGCGATCTTTGGACCAAGGAAAGCCGCGATTATTACGACATGCACAAGGGCCTCTATGCGCGGCTCGGCGTGCCCTCGGAGCCCCGGGGCGAGTTGATCCTGTGGAAACATACCGAGGCCACGGCCAGGGCCTTTCAGCTGCTGCGCGTTTTCCTCCACGAACTCGGCCACCACCACGACCGCATGACGACCAAGAGCAAGATCGCCTCGACCCGCGGCGAGGACTACGCCGAGAACTACGCCATCCGCTACGAAGACATGATCTGGGACCGCTATATCGCCAAATTCGGTCTCGACTAAGGCACCCGCCACCGTTGGGGCGGTGCGCCTTTCACCTCATTCACTTCCCGCGGATCGCCCGGCGGAAGGTGTCGGCATCGACATTGGCGCCCGAGCAGACCACGCAGACGGTCCTGCCGTGGCAATCGAACCGGCCCGAAAGCACCGCCGCCAAGGCTATGGCGCCGGCCGGCTCGAGGACCAGCTTGAGGTGGCTGAACGCCGCCTTCATGGCCTTGGCGACGGCTTCGTCCGCCACCGCGAGGGCGCCCGAAAGCAGCCGGGCGTTGATCTCGAACGTCAACTCGCCGGGCATCGGCGCTAACAGCGCGTCGCAGAAGGATTGGGCCCCCGGCGCGTTGGCGAGCCGCCGTCCCGCCTTGAGCGACCGCGCCCAATCGTCGAACCCCTGGGGCTCGACGGCGAAGATTTCGGTGCCCGGCCAGCGGGTCTTCAAGGCGATCGCCGTGCCGGCGCTCAAACCGCCGCCGCCGCAGGGGATGAGGACGGCGTCCGGCTTGGCGCCCATCGCTTCCGCCGCCGCGGCGATCTCGAGGCCGACCGTCCCCTGGCCGGCGATGATCCGGGCGTCATCGTATGACGGCACCAGGGTCGCCGAGCGTTCGGCCGCGAGCCGCGCCGCCATCTCCTCGCGGTCGTCGCGGGCGCGGTCATAAAGGACGATCTCGGCGCCGTAGGCCTTGGTGTTCTCGAGCTTGATCGCCGGGGCGTCGGCGGGCATGACGATGACGGCGGGAATATCCAGAAGCGCCGCCGCCGCCGCGACGCCTTGGGCGTGATTGCCGGTGGAGTAGGCGACGA
>JADFPK010000059.1 GCA_022562375.1 Pseudomonadota bacterium | reverse complement strand
CAAGGCGCTCGGCCAACTTTTCGGCCAGTTCGCGCGGCTTCATCTTGGCGCCCTTGGCCAGCACCAGGGCGGCGTTGGTCGAGATATCGCCATGGCCGGGATCGCGCGGCGGCTCGGCCGTGATGCGTCCGGTATCGAGCCCCGAAGGCAACACGTATTCCGCCACAAGGCCTTCAACCACGGCAACAATTTCACTTTGGAAGCTTTTGAAAAGGTTCATTCTTCCTTGACGCAAAGATCGCAGAGCCGGCGGTGCTCGTCGAGCGCGTAGCGGTCGGTCATGCCGGCGATGTAATCGCCGACGACGCGCGCCTTTCGCGCCCCATCGGCGCCATTCACCTCGGCTTGCCAATCGGACGGCAGCGAGCCGGGATCGTCGAACAGCAATTCGAACAGGTCATGGACGACCCGGCGGGCCTTGGCCGCCATGCGGTTGACCTTGTCGTGGCGGTACATGCGCTCGAACAGGAACGATTTCAACGCCCGGTCATTTTCGGCCATGGTCTCGGAGAACGCCACCACCGGGGCGCCGAGATCGCGGATGGCCTGCGCCGTACCCGGCTTGGCCTCCTCGATGCGCCGGCGGGTCTCGTCCAGAAGATCGGTGACCATGGCGTCGATCAGGCGGCGCACCGATTCGTGTATCACCCGGGTGCGCTCGATGCCGGGATAGCGCGCCATCACCTCGGCGAAGACCGGCCCGACCAGGGGAACATCCTTGAGGTCGCCGATACTGAAGAGCTCGGCGCGCAGGCCATCGTCGATGTCGTGGTTGTTATAGGCGATATCGTCCGACAGCGCCGCGACCTGCGCCTCGGCGCCCGGATAGGTGTCGAGCTCGAGGTCGTGTTCGCGGTTATATTCCTCGATCGGCCCGGGAAGGGGCTTGTTCTCTCCCCTCCGCTTGAGCGGCCCGTTGTGCTTGGCGATGCCCTCGAGCGTCTCCCAGCAAAGGTTGAGGCCATCGAACTCGGCGTAGCGCTTCTCCAGGGTGGTCAGGATGCGCAGCGACTGGGCGTTGTGGTCGAAGCCGCCGTAATCCTTCATCGCCTCGTCCAGCGCCTCGCCGCCGGCGTGGCCGAAGGGGGTGTGACCGAGATCGTGGGCCAGCGACAGGGCCTCGGCCAGGTCCTCGTTCAGCGCCAGCGCCCGGGCGATGGAGCGGGCGATCTGGGAGACCTCTAAGCTATGGGTCAGGCGCGTGCGGTAATTGTCGCCCTCGTGATAGACGAAGACCTGGGTCTTGTATTTGAGGCGCCGGAAGGCCGCCGAATGGATGATGCGGTCGCGGTCGCGCTGGAACACAGAGCGCGTCGGGCTTTCCGGTTCGGCATAGAGGCGGCCGCGGCTTTGCCCGGGCGCACAGGCATAAGGGGCGTACTGCAAGGGATGCGCCATGGCGGGAACCTACAGGCCCGGCGCCTTCCAGGCAATCACCCATTCGCCCATCCCAAGCGCGTTTTAAGCGTCTCGCCGGCCGCCCTTGCCGGTTGGAAACCCCTGCCAAAGTGCCTATATTGCAGATCATGGATACCGGCGAAGGCAAGATTGACGATACCGGCATGGGCGGCGGCGACAGCCAGGGCCCGGCGCCAGGCGTCACCCTGACCGAGCGGGCGGCGGCCCGGATCGCGCATCTGCTGACGCGGGAGGAGAACAAGGATCAGATGCTGCGTGTCGCCGTCTTCGGCGGCGGCTGTTCGGGCTTCCAGTACTCCTTCTCCTTCGACGACACCAAAAACGACGACGACATCGTGATCGAGAAGAACGGCGTCACCGCCGTCATCGACGAGGTCTCGATGGGGCTGCTCGCCGGTTCCGAGATCGATTACGTCGAGGAGATGATCGGCGCCTCCTTCGCCATCAGGAACCCCAACGCCACCTCGTCCTGTGGCTGCGGAAATTCCTTCTCCCTCGGCTAAAGCTACAATCGCGATCTGAAATTCGATGCGCTGAATGCGGCCGCCGTTCCGGCGCGGCGATCGAGTCCGGGCTTAGCCAAGAAGCGATATTCACGGCATTCCTCGACGGCATGGATTCGGCGGCGGGGCTCGGCTACACTCCTTTTTTCGGAGAGGAATCGATGGAGCGTCGCCTCGCGGCCATACTCATCGCCGATGTGGTCGGCTACTCGCGCATCATGGGCGAAGACGAAGCCGGCGCGTTCAACGCACTCAAGGCCCTGCGTAAGGAGCTGTTCGCGCCAAAGGTCGCCGAGCACCATGGCCGCATCGTCAAGCTGATGGGCGATGGGGCGCTGGTCGAGTTTGCCAGCGTCGTCGATGCCGTTAACTGCGCCGTCGCCGTGCAACGGGCGCTCATTCTTCGCAACGCCGAGGCGCCGACGGAGACGCCGATCCAGCTGCGCATCGGCGTCAACCTCGGCGACGTGATCGTCGAGGGCAGTGACATCTACGGCGACGGGGTGAATGTTGCCGCCCGCTTGCAAGTGCTCGCCGAGCCCGGCGGCATAACGCTGAGCGCCACCGCCCACGAGCACGCGGCGGCAAAGGTCGACTTCAGTTTCAAGCCCGGCGGAGAGCACGAGTTCAAGAACATCGCGACGCCCGTTCGCGTCTATCACTGGGCCGGCGAGGACGCCGGCCGCCGGCCGGACACAGCGCCGCTCCCCGATAAGCGCTCGATCGTGGTTTTGCCCTTCACCAATATGAGCGGCGATCCCGAGCAGGAATTTTTTGCCGATGGCCTTACCGAGGACGTGATCACCGAGCTCTCCCGGTTCCGCGACCTTGTCGTCATATCCCGCAATTCCGCGTTTGTTTACAAAGGCAAGGCGATCAACGTCCAGGATGTCGCCCGGGACCTTGGGGTTCGGTATGTGGTCGAGGGAAGTGTCCGCAAGGCGGGGAAACGTGTCAGGGTCACGGTACAGTTGATCGAAGCGATATCCGATTCCCACATTTGGGCGGAACGCTATGACCGTGATCTCGAGGACATCTTCGCGGTTCAGGACGAAATAACCTCGACGATTGCCGCCATCCTGCCGGGAAGGATCGAGGCCGCCGACCAAGAAAGGGCCAAACGCAAGTTGCCGGAAAACATGGCGGCTTACGAGTATGTTTTGGCCGGCAAAATTCTTCACCATCGGTCCAATCGAATCGATAACGAGGAGGCTCAACGCCTGCTGAACCGTGCGATCGAGCTCGATCCGAATTACGCCCACGCCCATTCCTGGAAGGCCTGCGTATTGGCGCAAACCTGGATCTATGGATGGTGCGAGGATGAAGAGGCCACTTGGGATGAAGTGAGCGCGGAGCTGCAAATCGCCCTTGCGCTTGACGATAACGATAGCGATGTTCATCGCGTCCTGGCGGCGGTCAACGTTACCCGTGATGATCTCGATAAGGCGATGTATCACCAGGAGCGCGCGTTGACCCTGAACCCCAACGACGATTTGATCGTGGTGCAGAAAGGAGAGGTCCTGACCTGGCTCGGCCAACCGGAAGAAGGCATCGAATGGATTCGCAAGGCCATGCGTTTGAACCCTTATCATCCGGAACGCTTCTGGAGCCATTTGGGCCGGGCGTATTTCGTCGCCCATCTCTATTCAGAGGCCGTCGAGGCCTTCAAGCGCATTGCCGAACCGGACTCCGTACAGCACGCGCTTCTCGCGGCCTGCTACGCCCAGGCCAACGATGCCGATCGAGCAAGCTATCACGCCCGCCAAGTGATGAAGCACGACCCGGATTTTTCCGTCGCCACCGATGTGGAGAAGCTCCACTACAAACGCCAAAGCGATCTCGAACACCACCGCGAAAGCCTTTTGAAGGCGGGTCTGCCACCCTGATCGGCAATCGGCGGATCGGGAAATTCTCGAAGAAGGTTTCCCGGCACGGAAGTTCCCTCGCCATGGTTGCCATATCCGGAAGTTCCAAGACCACCACCTCCACGTTGATTCTCAGCTAGCGGTTCGCTACTCTCTCTACCGGGGGGAAATCTGAGAATGGAGCGTCGTCTCTCCGCCATTCTAGTCGCCGACGTGGTCGGCTACTCGCGTCTCATCCGGGCCGACGAGGAAGGTACGATCGTGGCCCTCAAGGCCCTGCGCGCGGACCTCATCGATCCCAAGATCGCCGAGCACCATGGGCGTATCGTCAAGCTCATGGGTGACGGGATGCTAGTGGAATTCCCAAGCGTGATGGACGCGGTCCGCTGCGCCGTGGAAACACAGCGAGGGGTAGCCGCGCACAAGGCTGGAGTGCCGGCGGAGAAACGGATCGAATTCCGGGTCGGCATAAATTTGGGCGACGTGGTCATCGACGGTGAGGACATCCACGGCGACGGGGTCAACGTGGCGGCAAGGCTCGAAGGGCTCGCCGAACCAGGAGGAATTTGCGTCTCGGGCGCCGTCTACGATCAAGTGAAGAACAGGACTGAGCTGGCTTTCGAGGACTTGGGCGAGCAAAAGGTCAAGAACATCGATGAATTGGTGCGTGCCTGGAAGTGGGTTGCGGACGGCCCGGCGGCGAGCGCGCCGCAAGCCGCCACCACCGAGGCGCCGCCGCTTCCCGACAAGCCGTCGATGGTGGTCTTGCCGTTCGTCAACATGTCAGGCGACGCCGAGCAGGAGTATTTCGCCGACGGCCTGACCGAGGACATCATCACCGAACTCTCGCGTTTTCAGACCTTCTTCGTCATCGCGCGGAACTCGTCGTTCGCTTACAAGGGACAGTCGGTCAACGTCGGGAAGATCGGGCGGGAACTCGGAGTCGCCTACGTCGTCGAGGGCAGCGTGCGTAAGGCTAGTAAGCGTTTCCGTATTACCGCCCAGCTCGTCGAGGCGGCGAGCGGCAACCACATCTGGGCCGAGCGCTACGACCATGACCTGACCGACATATTTGACCTTCAAGACGAAGTCACGCGGTCTATCGTCGCCGCCATTCCGGGCCGGCTCGCAAGCGCCGACCTCAATCGGATCAAGCGAAAGCGCCCGGAAGACATGGCGGTTTACGATTACGTGCTCCGCGGCAAGATGCACCACCATCGCGCCACGAGAGAAGACAACGCCGAGGCGCTTCGGTTGCTCGACAAGGCGATCGAACTCGATCCGGAATTCGCCGAGGCCTACGCGTGGAAAGCTTGTACTCTCGGTCAGGCGCTAGCCCGGGGCTTTGGCGACAACAAAGAGGAATTGTTTGCCCAAGACGTCGCAGCGGTTGAAAAGGCGCTGTCGCTCGATGAGAACAACTTTGAATGTCATTGGATCATGTGCGAAGTGCGCATGATGGTTGCCCGATTGGAAGAGGCCGAACTCCATCATCAAAAGGCATTGGCCTTGAACCCGAATGATCCTCGCGTTGTCATACAGCGGAGCGAGTTGCTGACATGGCTTGGTCGCCCGGTCGAGGGCGCGGACTGGGCGCGCCGGGCCATGCGCCTGGACCCCTACGCCGCCGCCGGACGGGCGCACCTGCTGGGCCGCGCCCTATACGTCGGGCGACGCTATGCGGAGGCGATCGAGGCTTTCAAGCAGGTTCGTGTGCCCCGCTACGGCCACCAGGCGGAGATCGCCGGCTGCCATGCGCAACTCGGATCGGACGAGAAGGCAAGCCTGCACGCCGGCGAGGTTCTGAGCCTGAAGCCGGACTTCTCCATCGCCGATCATGTGCAAGGCCTCCCCTTCACGGAAAGCCGAGACCGCGAACATTATCGGGACGGGCTCCGCAAGGCGGGGCTGCCGGAATGAGCGTGGAGCGTGGGTTCGCCGCCATTCTCATCGCCGGCGTGTGACCCGGCGCCAATGTCCGCCGTTGGGCGCAAGGCAGACATGATCGGCTAACAAGCGGACGTTCGCGGCGCCTGCTTCGGCGGGATTCGAACCGGGACACACCCCGGCTGAAGCGCGCCCTCCCGTGCTCACCAAAAACTCCATCCGCCTCGGTTGCAGGGTGCACCCTGCGGTGGCCGGCGCTACGCCTATGGGAACGTCACGATGTCAGGCGAAAATCCAAGGTTCCCCGCGGTGGACGGAGTTTTTGGTGGGCACAGGTTCAAGATGCTGGAACCCCGTGATCGGGGTTGATGTAGCCGCACAGGATCTCTTCCACGGAGACCGGGCTAATCCCGAGGTCTTCCAGTGTCAATTCGTTGCCCTCGATCACGTTGTCCCGTTTCATCAGCTTCACTTGATCACGGGTCAGTGGCGGGTTGGGGAAGAACGCCATTATGGCCGCTAACGTCTCCCACAAGAAGAACGGGAACGGGACCAAAACCCTTCTCCTGTCGACCTGCTCGAGCACCAACTGTAAGAGGGCTTTGTAGGTGTAAACCCGGGGCCCGCCCAATTCGTAAACCTTGCCCCGCGTCGAGGGATCGGCCAAGACCCTCGCGCAGGCTTGGGCAACGTCTCCCACGAACACGGGTTGCAGGTTCGTGCGGCCGATGCCGAACAGGGGCAGGACCGGCAACCGTCGTGCCATGCCGGCGAGGGTGTTGAAGAAGGAATCATCGGGTCCGAAGATGACGCTGGGGCGAAGGATGGTCACGCCCTCGAATGCGCCTTCGACCAGGTCTTCGCCGATTCCCCGGGCGCGGACATAAGGGGAGTCGGACTCTGGGTCCGCACCCAGGCCCGAGATATGGATCAGCCGCTCGACGCCGGCAATTCGGGCTTGCCGGGCGACATTGTGGGCGCCCTGCCCGTGGATGGCGTCGAACGTCGCGCCGCTTTTCTCCACATAGTGGCCGACGGTATTGATCACCCACGTGGACGTCTTCACCGCCCGGGCAACCGTCGATTCCTCCCATACGTCGGCGCGCACCAGTTCGATTTGCCCGTCCCGGCCCATCCGCTCGAGGAAGGATGCGCGGTCGGGGTGCCGGACGGCGACCCGTATGCCGACCCCCTCGGCGGCCAGGCACTTGACGATTTGGCGACCGAGGAATCCCGATCCTCCGAATACGGTTACACGTTTGGACGCCATCAGGTTTCGCTCCCAAGGATCGAAGCATAACCCGAACACCGTCTTTTTTCTGTGTCGTGTTGGATACGCTTGAATTTCCAACCGCGACACACCCCGGCTGATCAAAGATTTTCGTTATGCTAAGATCAAGGCCGCCATCGGCGCCGGCATTTTCCCGCGCCAAGCCCTTTGGGAGCGAAGCGTTGAAGATCGCCAGCTGGAACGTCAACTCGATCAGGGCGCGCCTGCCGCGCGTCCTCGAATGGCTGGACGGGGCCCGGCCCGACGTCGCGCTGCTGCAGGAAATCAAGACCGTGGACGAGGGCTTCCCACGGCTCGAGATCGAGGAGTTGGGCTATAACGTCGCCGTCGCCGGCCAGAAGACCTATAACGGCGTCGCCATCCTGTCGAAATTCCCGATCGAGGACGTCACGTGTGCGCTTCCCGGCGACCCCGCCGACGAACAGGCGCGCTATCTCGAGGCGGTGACGGGAAGCGATGGCCTGATCGTTCGGGTGGCGTCGATCTACCTGCCCAACGGCAATCCCGTGGACTCCGAGAAATTCCCCTACAAGCTCCGCTGGATGGAGCGCCTGACCAACCACGTCAGGGGGTTGCTGGGCTTCGAGGAGGCGTTCGTCTTGGGCGGCGATTACAACGTCGCCCCCGATGACGAGGACATCTACGACCCCGAGCACTTTGTGGACGATGCGATCTGCCGGCCGGAAACACGGGAGCGCTTCCGCACCCTGATGTTCCTCGGCCTGACCGACGCCTACCGGGCGTTTCATCCCGAGGCCGGCCGCTACACCTATTGGGACTACCAGGGCGGCGCCTGGCAGAAGGATTTCGGCCTGCGCATCGATCACCTGCTGCTCTCGCCCCAGGCGGCGGATCTGCTCACCGCATCGGAGATCGACCGCGCGCCGCGCAACAAGGAAAAGCCGTCCGACCACACCCCCATCTGGTGCGAGTTGCAGAAGCCCGGGTCTTGAGAATCTAGGGCGCCCACCGGGGGGCGTTTGAGGATCGCCATGAGCCAAACCGAGGTCCCCGTTCCCGACCGCGCCGCGTTCCGGAGCCGCCCGGCCGCGCGCTCTCGGCTTGCGCTCCTCGGCTTCGCCCTCGCCCTCCTCGCCGCCCTCGCCCTGGCGCTCGCCGGGCCCGGCCACCGCTTCGGCCTTTGGGACTGGCGCTCGGGCCTCACCATCCTGAAATGGGTCGCCTACGGCGGCATCGGCGCCGCCTGCGTCTCCCTCCTCGGCGCCGTCCTCGCCCGCCCCGGCGGCGGCCGGCGGGGTTTCGTCTTCGCCCTCCTCGGTATCGTCATCGGGCTCGCCGTCACCGCCGTGCCGTGGCAGATGAGACAGACGGCGCGGAACGTTCCGCCGATCCACGACATCACCACCGACCGCGAAAACCCGCCCAAATTTAAAGCATTGCTGGCCCTTCGCGCCGGGGCGCCGAATTCGGCGGTCTATGGCGGACCCGGCATCGCCAGCCAGCAGCTCCGGGCCTATCCCGACATCGTCCCCGCCGTCCTCGAGCTGTCACCCGCCCGGGCCTTCGAGCGCGCCTTGGCAACGGCCCGGGACATGGGCTGGACGGTGATCGAAGCGGACCAGGCGGCGGGGCGGATCGAAGCCACCGACCGGACCCTTTGGTTCGGCTTCATCGATGACGTCGTCGTCCGCGTCACCCCGGCGGCGGGCAGCGGCAGCCGCGTCGACGTGCGCTCGCTCTCGCGCGTCGGCACCAGCGATCTTGGGACCAACGCCAAACGTATCCGCGCCTTCCTCGCCAGACTCAAGGGAGGCTAGACCACGCCGCCCGGCCGCCACCGTGGCGCTGGTCGCGCCGGCGACAAGAAATGGCTCACCACAGAGCACACCGAGAACACAGAGGATTTCACCGAGAGAGGAAATTCCGGGCGCCGAGCGCCCAGGAATAGATGGCCAGGAATAGATGGAAGGAATTCAAAGACGGAAGGAATTAATTGAGGGACGAACGGATGAGGATGTGTCCGGGGAAATTCCGTGCTTGTCTCTGTGATCTCTGTGATCTCCGTGGTTCAAGACCCTTGGCGCCGCCCGGTCGGATGCCGGCGCCCGGTCAGATATCGGCGTAGGTGTGGGTCTCGCCCTTGGCGCCGGGATGGGTCACCGCCCCCTTGGCGGCGGAACCGACGAGTTGGGCGAAACGCCACAAGGCGCCCGAGTTGTGGTTGGTCTTGCGCGGCTTCCATTTCTGGCGCCGCGCCTCGAGCTCCCCATCGCTTAGCTCGACCTCCAGGGTGCCTTTCTCGGCGTCGATGGCGATGATGTCGCCGTCCTCGAGCAGGCCGATGGCGCCGCCGACGGCGGCCTCGGGCGAGACATGGCCGATGCAGAAGCCCCGGGTGCCGCCGGAGAACCGCCCGTCGGTGATCAGCGCCACCTTCTCGCCGAGGCCCTTGCCGTAGATCGCCGAGGTGGTCGACAGCATCTCGCGCATGCCCGGCCCGCCCTTGGGGCCTTCGTAGCGGATGAC
>JADFPK010000268.1 GCA_022562375.1 Pseudomonadota bacterium | reverse complement strand
TGCTCGAGGGACGTCTCTCTCCATCGGTTGACGACGTGCTTGCCCTCGCCCATCCGATTCTGCGCCACCGTATGGCGCTGAACTTCTCGGCGCGGGCCGACGGCGTGACCATGGACCAGGTGATCGATCAATTGTGCGCGCCTCTCCTTTAGGAAAGGGTCCGAACGCGGCTCCTTCGGCAAGGGATCGAATGCGACAATGGCGGTAACACAGCCGACAGCGCTGCAACGGGCGGAAGAACTGGCGGCCACCATGCCAACGCTTCTCGTCGCCGCGGAGCGGGTGGCGAGCACCGTCGCCCAGGGCGTCCATGGGCGCCGCCGCATCGGTCAGGGCGACACCTTCTGGCAGTTCCGCCAATACCAGCCCGGCGATACGACGCAAAGGATCGACTGGCGACAGTCGGCGAGGTCCCAGCGGGTCTTCATCCGCGAGCACGAATGGGAGGCGGCCCAGAGCATCTGGCTGTGGCGGGACGCATCGGCGTCCATGCATTACGCTTCCGGCCGCAACCTGCCGGAGAAGGGCGAACGGGCCGAGCTTCTGCTGCTGGCGCTGGCGTCATTGTTGATCCGCGGCGGTGAGCACGTCGCCTTCATGGGAGAAGGATATCCACCGTCCAATGGCCGCGCCGTGCTCAACCGCATGGCGGCTTCCCTGCTTCATGACGGCACCGCGACCGCCAACGCGCCGCCCCCGGAGCCCTTGCCGCGCGACGCCCAAATCGTGTTGTTCAGCGATTTCCTGGGTCCCCCCGAAGAAATCGAGGCCGCGGTCAAGGGTTATGCGGCGCGCGGCGTCTCCGGGCATCTCTTGCAGATACTCGACCCGGCGGAGGAAACGTTCCCGTTTTCGGGGCGCATCCGCTTCGAGGGCATGGAGGAGGAAGGCGATGCGCTGATCAACCGTACCGAACGGGTGCGCGACCGGTATCGCCACCGGCTGGCGGAACTGAGGATGAATCTCACGGCCCTGGCGCGGCGACACGATTGGACCTTTTCCCTGCATCACACCGACCGCCCGGCGTCTTCGGCGTTGCTGGCGCTTTACGGAGCGCTGGCGCGGGTGCCGGTATAACCGGCGCGCGAAACCGGTAGCGGACGATGTTGAATTTTGGCTTCCTCGCTTTTGCCTCGCCCTGGATGCTCACGGCGCTCGTCGTCCTGCCGGTGCTGTGGTGGCTTCTCAAGGTGACGCCGCCGGCGCCCCTGCTGGTGCGGTTTCCCGCCGTCCGCCTGCTGTTCGGCTTGATCGAGCAGGAGCAAACGCCGGCCAAGACGCCGTTGTGGCTGGTCATATTGCGCATGGTGCTCGCCGCCCTCGTCATTCTCGCCCTTGCCCATCCGCTGCTCAATCCGGGCACCAGGCTGACCGGCGCCGGGCCGCTCATCCTCGTCGTCGATGACGGTTGGGCGGGCGGGCGCAACTGGGGGGCGCGGATCGCGGCCATGGACGAGCTTCTCGATCAGGCCGAGCGCCTCTCCCGCCCGGTGATAGTGCTGGGAACGGCGCCGCCGGCTTCCGGCAAGCCGGTCGGCGCCAGCAAGTTGTTGCGCGCCGCCGATGCGCGCACACTGGTGCAGGCGATGGCGCCCAAGCCGTGGCCGGTGGACCGGGCCAGGGCGCTGGATGTCATCGAGGCGGCCGAGATCGAAGGCGCGGCCAACGTCGTGTGGCTGAGCGACGGGCTGGACGACGAGGCGGTCAGGCCCTTGGCCGAGCGGCTGCAGCGCTTCGGCAATCTGCACGTCATCGCCGACCAGCCGGCGGCGCTCGCCAAGGTGCTAATGCCGCCCAAGACCGAGGGCGCCGAGCTCACCCTCGAGGTGCTGCGCGCCGAGGGGACGGGGGAAGCGAGTGTGTGGTTGCGCGGCACCGGCGATGACGGCCGCGTGTTGGTGCGCGAACGCGTCGACTTCGCGGCCGGGCAAGCCTCCAGGCAGGTCACCCTCGCCATCCCGTCGGAGCTTCGCAATAATCTCGTGCGCCTCGCCCTCGAAGGCGAGAAGAGCGCCGGCGCCGTCGTGCTTCTCGATGAAAGGTGGCGGCGGCGTCCCGTCGGGTTGGTGACGACGGCGGCGACCGACGCGTCCCAGCCCTTGCTCAATGAGCTTTATTATCTCGAGCGCGCCCTGACGCCGTTCAGCGAGGTGCGCAAGGGCGCCGTCGATGAACTTCTCAAGCGCTCCCTGGCGGTCCTCATCCTCACCGACTCCAACCCGGTGACCGAGGCCACGCTCAGGGCCGTCGAGGCATGGATGAACAAGGGCGGCACCGTGATCCGCTTCGCCGGGCCCCGCCTCGCCCAGAAGCAGGACGGCCTGATACCGGTCAAGCTTCGCGCCGGCGACCGCTCGTTGGGCGGCGCCATGTCCTGGACCCGGCCGGCGGCGCTCGCCCCGTTCGAGGCCGGCTCGCCCT
>JADFPK010000058.1 GCA_022562375.1 Pseudomonadota bacterium | reverse complement strand
ACGTCCCGCCCCTGGCTGATGCGGCCCGAATCGAGGGCCGAGTTCTGGCCCGGTTCCCAGGTGATGACGAGATCGCCCTTGATGATGCGCTTCTTCTTGCGCACCAGATCGAGGCTCCACGCCTCCTTGCCGACGGTGACGACGCGCGATAGCGGCGCCACGCCCTTCGGCGCCTCGCCCTTGAACAACATCGGCCAGCTCATGCTGTCATAGCCGCGATAGGGGTTGTCGCCGTAGCGCCGCGTCCCCGGCCGGGTCGGCACCAGGAACTTGCCGTCGGGCGCGCGGGCGCGGAATTTGGCGACGGACTCGATCCGCGATGGGATGATCTTCAGGCGCTTGCCGGTCAACTCGCCGACGATGGCCTCGCCGAGGAACTGTTGCCACCAGCTTTCGGTCTGGCGGTCATACATCACGAGGTCCGAGTTCCGAAGCTTGCCGGTGGTGCCGAAGTCGAGCACCCGGCCGTCGAGGCGGCGGTCGAAGACGATGGCGGTGTTGCACAGCGGACAGAAAGTCACCGTGACCGGCACGCCGCCCACCGTGTCGTTGACGATCTCGTGCCACACCAGGATGCGCAAGGGATAGCCGCGCTTATCGCCGTTGATCACCAGGCCGATCACCGGCTCGTCGTCACCGAGATTCTTGACCTCGGAGACGGGCTTGAACTTGGGGTCATCGACCGGTGGAATGCCGTCCTTGGGCGGCCCGCCGGAGGTGATTTCCGAGAAATCGACGGAGGAGCGCGAGAAGTCCGTCCGCGACCATTCGAGCTTCCACCACGACGGGTTGGCGGTGGCGGTTCCGATCAGCGCCGCGGGATTGAAGCCGACCCACAAGGCGCCAGCGAGGACGGCGGCGGCGCCAAGCGCCGCGATCGAGGCGTAGAACGTCTTCCGGGCCTTCGGCCTGCTTCCCATGGCTCCAGTCTCGGGGCAGAAAACCCCCAAGGCAAGGCCGGAAATGTCACGTTTTCGTTATCGGATCGACGCCCGGGCCCCGCCGTCGGGAGGGGCGAGGGGGGTTCGTCGGCCACCGCGCCGGTTTTTCGCGCTTTTCACCCGCCGCCCGCTCGACTAAATTCACCCTCTATCCCGGGATCGACCCGTTATCGGGCCGCATTTTGCCATTCGGCAACACTGGATTGAGGGAAACGCGTGGAAAATACCACGAGCGAAGGCGCCGACGCGCGCGCCGCCGGCGATATTCCGGCGCGGGCGCTCTGGGGCACCTACGCCGCCGGGCTGACGGCCAATTCCGTTACCATGATGCTGAAGGTGGTGGTGCCGCTGTGGGCGCTGCACCTCAACATGTCGCCGACCATGATCGGCGTCGCCATCGGCGCCGCCGCCGTGCTGCCGCTGATCCTGGCGATCCATGGCGGCGTTCTCATGGACCGGCTGGGAACCCGCCGGGTGACGCTGTGTTTCGCTTTGCTGACCACCGCGCTGATACCGCTTTATCCGGCGATGCCGTTGGTCGGCGCCGTAATTATCCTGCAGATGTTGACGGGACTGACCACCAACTTGAACTGGATGGGTGTCCAGACCCTGATCTGTCAGTTCACCAAGGGCGACACCGCGGCCATCGGCCGCTTCAGCTTCTGGTCGCGTTTGGGCCTGTTGGGCGCGCCGATCCTCATCGGCGTCATATGGGACCTGTTCGGGCCCTGGGGGGCGTTCCTGGTCACCGGCGCCTGCGGCGGGCTGACCCTGGCCGCCCTATTCCTGATGGGGGATCCGCGAACGGAGCCCGAGCCCGCCGCCAAGGCGCCGGCGCTCGATGCCGGGGCGCTGACGCCGAGGCTCTCGGATTATGTCAAGGCCTTTGCCCTGATCAGCATTCCCGCCGTCGCCTTCATCGTCGTCGCGACGTTCCTGCGCATCTCCTCATCGAGCATCCAGACCTCGTTCTACGTCGTTTATCTCGATGGAATCGGGCTCACCGGCACCCTCATCGGCGTCCTCATCGCCGCTTCCGAGTTCGCCGGCAGTTTCGGCGCCTTGCTCGCCGGCCCGATGGTGAAGATCATGCGGCCCCATTGGGTCCTGCTGCTGTTCGCCGCCGCATCGATATTCTTCATCTCGATCACGCCGCTCCTCGGCGGCGTCCTGGTGCTGCTGTTCATCGCTTCGGCCTTGCGCGGCGGCTGCCAGGGCCTCAGTCAGCCGGTGATGTTCTCGATATTGTCGCGCGCGGTCGGGGCCAACGAACAGGGCATGAGCATCGGTCTGCGCACCACCGCCAACCGCCTGGCGACGATGATCGTCCCCGTCATCATGGGCGCCATCGCCGACACCATCGGTTTGGAGGAGAGCTTCATCATCGTCGGCGGCTTCCTGGTGCTCAGTTGCGCCTTGCTCGGCCTCATCGTCCGGCGCACGCCCGGGTTCTCGACATGAGGGCGCCTCGGGACCAACGGATGGGCGAAGAGAAGAGGCCGGCCGGGTGACCCAGGAAACCGCCGGCAAGGCGCCCAAACGGGCGATCTACGCCACCTACGCCGCCGGCCTGTTCGGCAACGGACTGACCGACATGATGAACGTGGCGGTGCCGCTCTGGGCCTTGACGCTCGGCGCGTCGGCGACCGAGATCGGCATCATCGTCGGGGCCAGGAACGTGCTGCCGCTGTTCCTGGCGATTCATGGCGGGGTGCTGATGGACCGCATGGGAACGCGGCGGGTGATGTTTTTCTTCGCCGCCATGGCGACCGCGCTGGCGCCGCTCTATCCGGCGCTGCCGTGGTTGCCGGCGCTGGTCGTCCTGCAGATGTTCATCGGGCTGGCGACGATCCTGACCTGGGTCGGCGCCCAGACCCTTATCGTCCAGCTGACCGGCGGCGATACCGCCCATCTCGGGCGATTCACCTTCGTCACCCGGATCGGCACGTTCTCGGGCCCGATCCTCATCGGCGTGATGTGGGATTTGTTGGGTCCCTGGGGCGCGTTTAGCTTCGCCGGCGTGTGGGGACTGGGCCTGTTGGCGTCGATCCGTATGATTCCCGACGCCAAGTCCGCAACCGCCACCGACCGGCCGGCGCTAAGGGCGCGGGAGCTGGTGCCGAGGGTATCGGAATATGTCCGCTCCTTCGCCCTCCTGGGCCTTCCGGCGGTGGCGCTGGCCGTTGGCATATCGCTTTTACGCAGCACCACCTCGGGCATCCAGGACTCCTTCTATGTCGTCTATCTCCAACAGGCCGGGATGACCGGCACGACGATCGGCGCCCTGATCGCCATGGTGGAGATATCTTCCGGCCTTGGTTCGCTGACGGCGGGACAGGTGGCGCGCTTCATGCGCCCCCATTGGGCCCTGATCGGGTTCTCCATCCTCGCCGTCTCCCTCATCGCCATCACGCCCCTGCTCGGCGCCGTCTTCGCCGTCCTCGCCCTCGTCCAGCTCCTTCGCGGCGGCTGCCAGGGCCTGATCCTGCCGATAATCCTCTCATCCGTCTCCAAGGCGGTCGGGCCCGGGAACCAGGGCCGGGCCATGGGCCTGCGCATGACCGGCAACCGCTTGGCCGCGACCATCATACCGGTGATCATGGGCGTCATCGCCGACGCCGTCGGCGTCGGCAATAGCTTCTTCATCGTCGGCGGCGTCGTCATCGGCCTGCTTTTTGTCACCGCCCTGCTGGTCCACCGGAGTGGCGCCTTCGCCGGTCCCCCCGGCACCGGCACCGAGGCGCCGATGGCGAAACAGGACGGCGCGGGATGAGGGTAAGGGCCAACGGATGAGCGCCGCCGACGACGAGCGGATTCCCCTCGGCATCCAATGCGCGGTTTACGCTTCGGGCCTCTTCGCCAATAGCCTGGCTTATATGGTCACGCTGGTGGTGCCGCTCTGGGTGCTGACGCTTGAGCCCTCGGCCTTGGTGATCGGCGTGGTGCTGGGCAGCCGCCATTTCCTCACCCTGTTGCTGTCGATCCACTCCGGCGCCCTGATGGACCGGCTGGGCGCGCGCCGGGTGATGGTGTTCTTCGCCGTCCTCTGCATGCTGGTGCCGGTGTTCTATCCCATGCTTCCGTGGATTCCGGCGGTGATCGGGTTGCAGATGCTGTTAGGACTGGCGACGGGCACGGGCTGGACCGGCGCCCAGACCCTGATCGGACAGGTCATGAAGGGCAACCCGATCTATGCCGGGCGGCTCAGCTTCTCGATTCGCATCGGCGTTTTCGTCGGCCCGCCGCTGATCGGCGTCGCCTGGGACCATTTGGGGCCGTGGGGGGCGTTTTCGATCATGAGCCTGTGGGCCACGGGCAGTTTGATCGCCGCGCTTGCCCTGCCGGCGACGCACCCCGGGGCGCCGGCCGTCGCCGATGCCGCGCATGGGGCGGATCGGGGGAAGGAAGGAGATGGCCGGGTCGGCGAAGACGGCAAGGTCGCGCTTGGCGATCTCATGCCGAAGCTTTCCGACTATATCGCGGCGTTCAGGCTGATGGCCATCCCCGCCGTCGTCTTCGTCGTCGCGGTGACGACGTTGCGCATGGCGGGCAACGGCATCCAGACATCGTTCTATGTGGTCTATCTCAAGAGCATCGACATCACCGCCACCGAGATCGGCCTGCTGCTGGCGGTGGCGTCCGTCCTCGGCGGCGTCGGCGCCCTGGCCGTCGGGCCGGCGATGCGGATCGTCAGGCCCCATTGGCTTTTGCTGATTACCGTCACCGGGTCGATCGTGCTGGTGGTGATCACGCCGCTGTTGGGCGGCTTTTTCCTGCTCATGATCGCATCGGGCTTGCGTGGCGGCACCATGGGCATGAGCCAGCCCTTGATGATCTCGATCCTGTCCCGGGCCACCGGCCGGGAGTCCCAGGGCAAGAGCGTCGGCTTGCGGGCCACCGCCAACCGGCTGACCGCGACGTTCCTTCCCGTCGTCATGGGCGGCATCGTCGAGATCGCGGGGCTGGAGGCGAGCTTCCTGATCATCGGCGCGGTGCTGGTGGCGCCGATGGCGCTCCTCGCCGTCCATGTCAAACGCACGCCGGCGCTGTCGGATTAGGGCGTGTAAGCAGAAAGAGCGTTGGTGTCGGATCTTGAGCTTTACCCGCCAAAACCCGGTAGGGACCCGGAGCGGTCCCTAGAGAGATAGTTCCGGCGAATGTCAACTGCCGATGACAGCGGGTTTCAAACTAGCAATGACCCGCCGGCTGGTCAGGTTTAGCGGAATTTGCTCGTTGATGGCGTTTTCGAATAAGAATTTTGATCGATAATACAGATAGGGATAAAAGAAATATTTGACTGATTCCCCATACTATTACGTGTGATAATTCTACATCCGCTGAATGCGAATACACGGTGTATAAATACATAGAGAAGACAGCAATGAATATGCAGTTAACAACGACCCCACCCAGGGCATTACGAACTATTCTACGCCACGAAAGAACTTCTGCCATGTGCTCCACATAATCTCCAAATGTGAATTTTTTTGAGGTTCTTTTCGCGCCGGCTAAGATTTTTCTAGAAGTAATTTCATAATATAAAAAGTACAGCCCTGTAAAAACTAGAACTATAGGCCAAAGCAACAATGTATTTATAGAATACTTAATAACCAATGCAGAAATTATTATTAGTAATACTACTGCCGCCCAACATGAAAATTCCATATGATTGAGAACATACTTCTCCCACTGCGCCTTTTGATCTCCATTGAGTATAACCCCGCGGCCAAAAATCAAATAGGGATAGGTCACGCACTGGCCGTCTCTCTCGATAAAAAGGGCCTTCACGGCTTGCCGTCCACCAAAGAATTTCGTCAATGGGCCCATTGTCAAAGACCTACTCCGTGCCATTAAAAAACGACAAACTCGCTCCTCATTCGTGCACCAAAAGACTCGGCTAAGGTTTCCCCGTTCGCTGCCCCAAGTTGTCGATCACCGTAGCACGATGAGCATTCGATGACCACGCCGGGGGTTTCGGATTAATTGCCACCTTCCCGGAAACGGCCTAACGCCGCGCCGGTCATGACGGCGGCGATTTCCTGTTCGTGCGCAAGCGCCGGCGATAGCCGGCCGGCTATTCGGCGTCGGCCGTCGCCCCGGCGGCGAGCTTGCCGATCAGTTGGTCGGTCGTTTGGACATCGCCGAAGTTGACCAGGAACTTGCCCAAGGTGTGACGGTGCAGCGCCTCGGTCTGGTCGGCATTGCCGTCGGCCACCATGATGGTGCGCAAGCCCCACATGCTGGCGTCGCGCGCCGTCGACTCACAGCAGGTGCTGGTGGCGACGCCGGTGATGAGCAGGGTATCGATCCCCCGTTCCTTCAGCAGCGTAGCCAGTTCCGACGGGTGTGGGATGAAGGCCGAGTAGCGGGTCTTGACGGCGATCGGATCCTCGGGCCGGACATCCAAGGCCGCGAAGATGGCGAAGCCCTCGCCGTCCCTCGCCAGCAGCTCTCGCCGTCTTGACCAAATTTCGGGGCTGGTGGCTTCCCGGCGACTGGCCCAGTCGTCGGGGTCCGCCGGCACCTCGGTCTGGATCCACACCACCAGGCCCTTCGCCGCCCGCACCGCCTGGGCAAGCCGGTTGATGTTGGCGACGATCGCCCGGCCGCCGGAGACCGGGGACGGCATGCCGTCCTTGACGAAGTAGTCCTGCATGTCGACGACGACCAGGGCGCTCTCGGATGGGGTCAGGGACTCATAAGCATGGAGCCGCCCGCCGCGCCTGGATTTGGCGCGCTCTATGAAATAGGGATCGATCGGCAGCTCGTCCATGGGGTCCCCCCGCTATCCGGCCGGCCGAGGCGCCGGTTTTCGTCCGAAGTTTGGGCTTTCGTGCAAATTTAACTGGCGCGCGACTATAACCGGATCGTGGAATTTCGAGTAGCGGTTCGTATCGAATGTCCGCGCCGGCGGAATTCGCGATAAGATCGGCCTGTCAAAACACCACCGTCACGGCGAGGTCCGAATTTGCCCGCGAGGAACGACGATGCGCGCGCCGCCGCGCTCGAATTCGCCGACGCCATGGCCGCGTTCTGGGAGGATCTCATCGGCCCCCGGCTTCTTGGCTTCTATCTTATCGGCAGCCTCGCCCATGGCGGCTTCAACCGCCGTTACAGCGATATCGACCTGGCCCTCGTCGCCGAGAACGGGCTTGACGAAACCTTGCTCGATCGCGCCCGCGCGCATGGGGTGTCGCTGTCGCCCGAGCTGGCGGCGAAGCTGTCGCTATTCTGGTCCGACCGGCGCTTTTCCGCCGGCCGGTTCCCGCCGCTGGACCGGGTCGATTATCTCGATCATGCCGTCGCCCTGGTGGAGCGCGAACGCGTGCGGCCCGCGCGGCCGTCGGTCGATGACATCCGCGCCTATCTCCGGGGCGCGCCGTTCGCGACCTGGGCGGAGAGAGCGGCGCGTTTCGCCACCCTCGAGCGTCTCGAGGCGGCGGACCACAAGCCCTATCTGCGGGCGCTGCTCTACCCCGCGCGTTTCGTCTACAGCTGGTCGACCGGCAAAATGGCGTCGAACGAGGATGCCGTCGCCTATCTCGACGAATGCCGCCCGGCGGGGCTCGATATCGGGCTGATCGCGCGGGCGCTGCGGTGCCGCTCCCGCGCCGCCGATCCCGACGATCTCTTCGGCGAACGAAAATCGCTGCCTGGCCAGGTCGATGCCTGCCGGCGCCTGATCACCGCTTAGGGCGCCATCCGGGGCCTATCCTAGAGCCGCGCCAGGCGTTCGGTCAGCAGGGCGAAGAAGCCGTCGGAATCGATGCCGTCGATCACCAAAGCGTTGGGCTGCTTGCCGGTGACGCCCCACCAATCGACCACCGTGCGGCCGAGGGTGAGCGCGCTCTCGGTCTCGATGGCGACATCGGCCTGGCGGCCGGTGAACAGCGCCGCATCGAGCAGATAGGCGATGACGCAGGGATCGTGAAGCGGGCTTCCCATCCCGCCGATGCGCCCACGGTGCCGGCCGGCGGCGAAGGCGAGCATGCCGGCGACCGCATCGGAGACCGGCGTGCCGATGGCCTCGATCGCGCGCAAGCGATCGGCGGTGACGATGGCCTTGTGGGTGACGTCGAGGCCGACCATGGTGATCTTGACGCCCGAGGTGAACACGATCTGCGCCGCGTCGGGATCGACATGGATGTTGAACTCCGCCGCCGGGGTGACGTTGCCGAGCCCGATCGCCCCGCCCATCAGCACGATCTCGCCGATGCCGCGCCTGATCTCCGGCGCGCGGGCAAGCGCGGTGGCGATGTTGGTCAGCGGCCCGAGCGCCGCGATGGTGACGGCGGCCTCGGGCGCGCGCAGGCTTTCGATGAGGAAATCGACCCCGTGCAGGGGCGCGAGGGGGCCTTCGGGCTCGGGCAGCCGGGCGCCGTCGATGCCGGTCTTGCCATGGACGTGCTCGGCCGTCACCAGGGCGCGCTTGAGCGGCCGGGCGCAGCCGGCGTAGACCCCGACCTCCCCCCTTGCGGCGAGATCGCGGATGCGCCGGGCGTTGCGCTCGGTCAGCTCAAGCGGCACGTTGCCGGCGACGGTGGTGACGCCGAGGACCTCGATCTCCGCCGGCGAGGCGAAGGCCAACAGCAGGGCCACGGCGTCGTCCTGTCCGGGATCGCAGTCGATGATGACGGGTCTGGCGCTCAAATCTCGCCCTCCCATGGGTACCGCCGTCGATGACCGGCGCCGCTCACCTCAATTCCCGTCCTCGGCCAGCGTCAGCAGGCTGGCGTTGCCGCCGGCGGCGGTGGTATCGACCGAGAGCGTCCGCTCGGTGGCGAAGCGGTGCAGGTAATGGGGCCCGCCGGCCTTGGGCCCGGTGCCCGACAGGCCCTCGCCGCCGAACGGCTGGACGCCGACGACGGCGCCGACCATGTCGCGGTTGACATAGATGTTGCCGACGCGCACGCGCGAACGGATGGTGTCGACGAAGCCGTCGATGCGGCTGTGGATGCCGAGCGTCAGCCCATAGCCGGTGCCGTTGATGGCGGCGATCACCGCGTCCAGGCGCCCGGTGCGCCAGGGAATGAGATGGAGGATGGGGCCGAAGACCTCGCGCTCGAGCACATCCGTGCGCTCGATGCGATAGAGCCTGGGGGCGAAAAAGGACCCAAAGCGGGTCTCCTTGCCCAATTCGCACCGATAAAGCAGTTCTCCGTCGCGCGCCATGCGCTCCCCATGGGCCTCGAGCGCCGCCCTGGCGCCTTCGTCGATCACCGGGCCGATGTCGGTCCTGATCAGGCCGGGATCGCCGATGACGAGCTCGGCCATGGCGCCGGTCAGCATCTCGACGATGCCGGCGACGATGTCTTGCTGGACGAACAGCACCCTGAGCGACGAGCAGCGCTGGCCGGCGCCGAGGAACGCCGATGAGATGACGTCCGTCACCACCTGTTCCCCGAGCGCCGAGGAATCGACGATCATGGCGTTCTGGCCGCCGGTCTCGGCGATCAGCGGCACGATGGCGCCGGGGCGGGCGGCGAGGGCCTGGTTGATCGCCCGCGCCGTCTCGGTCGAGCCGGTGAAGGCGACGCCGCCGACGCGCGCATCGGCGATCAGCCTGGCGCCCACCGCCTCGCCCGGTCCGGGCAGAAGATGGAGGACGTCGCCGGGCACCCCCGCCTGGTGCAACAGCCCGACGGCGTATCGGGCGATCAGCGGCGTCTGCTCCGCCGGCTT
>JADFPK010000057.1 GCA_022562375.1 Pseudomonadota bacterium | reverse complement strand
CGCTGAACGCCGCCGCCGCCAATGTCAGCTTCGTCGAGATCGAGTCCGACCAGGGCCACGATTCCTTCCTGCTCGATATCCCGGAATACCACAATATCCTTTCGGGCTTCCTCGCCGGCGCCGCCGACCATCTGGTGCGTTGCGGCGCCAAGGCGCCGTCGGCCGATGAATGAAACCTCCGGCCGGGACGGACACCCCGGGCGGGCGGCATCGGCGCGCCCCGGGGAGATCCGCGCCGATCTGCGGCTGATCGCCGATCTCGTGGCGCCGGGCACCCGGGCGCTGGATGTCGGCTGCGGCGACGGCACGCTGCTTCACTATTTGAACCAATTCAAGGAGGTCGACGGGCGCGGCCTGGAAATTCGCCAGGAACGGGTGAACGCATCGGTGAGCCGGGGGCTTTCGGTGATCCAGGGCAACGCCGAAATCGACCTCAGGAACTATCCTTCCCAGGCCTTCGATTACGTCATCCTCAGCCAGACCCTGCAGGCGATCCACGATCCCCGCGGGGTGCTGAAGGAATTGCTGCGGATCGGCAAGCACGCCATCGTATCCTTCACCAACTTCGGCTACTGGCGATTCCGTTTGCATCTGGCGTGCGCGGGCCGCATGCCGGTGACCGATTCGAAGGACCATGACTGGTTCGATACGCCGAATATCCACCTCTGCACGATCCGCGATTTCGTCGTCCTGTGCGACGCCCTCGGCATCACCGTCGAGCGTTGTTTCTCGGTGCGCCGCGGCGGCCAGACCCGTCGGGTGCGGCCCTCGAGCGCGCTCGCCAACCTGATCGCCGAACAGGCGGTGTTCCTGCTCGGCCGGGAATGAGCGGTCCCGGCCGGCGCTTTTATTAGGACTTCACCATGCCCCTTGGCGATCCCTGGCCGACGGGAATATAGGCCCGACGCTTGCGCTTGACGGCGGGCGCCGGGGTGGCGGCGTATATCTGCTTGTCGGCCTCGATCAGGACGACGCCGGCGAAGGTCTTGAACCAGCGCGAGCCCAGCCGCTCCCAGGCCGGCGCCGCGGCCAGCATCATGCGGAAATGGCTCGGCGGCGCGAAAAGGGCGCCGGTGGCGGCGATGGGCGTGAACAGGTTGTCGCGCAAAAGCCTGGATAGCTGGGAAACGGTGTAGGGCTGGCCGTGGCCGAACGGGCTGCGGTCGAACCGCGCCCAGATGCCGCGCCGGTTGGGCACGACGATCAGCAGCCGGCCGCCGCCGGCGAGCACGCGCCACGCTTCGCGCAGCATCGGACGCACCTGTTCGCTGCACTCGAGGGCATGGACCAGCAGCACCCGGTCGATGGAGGAGTCGGGAAACGGCAACTCCGCCTCGTCGGCCAGCGCCACCTGATTGGGGCCCGAGCGCGGCCAGTGCAGCACCCCTTGGGACGCCGGCATCACCGCCATCACCCGCTCCGCCTGCTCGTGGAACGGACGCAGATAGGGCACCCCGTAGCCCAGCCCCAGGACCCGCTGGCCGGTCACGTCGGGCCACATCGCGCGGATGCGGTGACGCACCAAGCGTTGCGCCGACTGGCCCAGGCTGGTGGCGTAAAAATCCCTGAGATCGACGACGTCGGTCCACATAATGCCGAGACTATCACATCGCGTCCCGGTTTTCCCTCACCGGACTCGGCGCCGTCGCGCCGTCGGTTATGGCATGAGTTGGCCCAGACCCGCTCTAGGGTGTTATCCTGACCGCCGATCACTGAATACGGGAGGAAACATGAAACTTTGGCATTCACCGACCTCGCCTTATGTCCGCAAGGTGATGATGGCGGCGATCGAGCTCGGCCTCGCCGAGCGGATCGAATGCGTGCCGGCGCGCACCCCGGAAAGCAAGATCGCCGAGGCCAATCCGCTCGACAAGATACCGACGCTGGAGACCGATGACGGCCAGATCCTCTACGATTCGATCGTCATCTGCGAATATCTCGACAGCCTGACCGATAAGGCCAGCCTGTTCCCCGCATCGGGGCCCGAGCGCTGGAAGACGCTGCGGATGCACACCCTTGCCGACGGCCTCATCGACGCCGCCGTGCTCAGGGTCCATGAGACCCGCCGGCCCGAGGAACAGCGCAACGCCGCCTGGGACGAACGGCAAAAGACCAAGATCGTCGACGGTCTGGCGCGGCTGGAGGAAGAGATCGCGGCGCTCGACGGGCCGGTGGACATCGTCCAGATCACCACCGCCTGCCTGCTCGGCTTCCTCGACCGCCGCTTCGCCGATGACGACTGGCGCGCCGATCACCCGGCGCTGGCCGCCTGGCAGGCGAAATTCACCACCCGCCCGTCGGCGGCCGGGACCGAGCCGCCGCCGCTCTAGCGGCGCCGCGCGAGACCGGGGAGGCCGGCCATGAGAATGCGCGCCGCCGTCATGTTCGAGCAGGGCAAATCCCGGCCCTATGCCGACTCCAAGCCCTTTTCGATCGAGGAGGTCGAACTGGACGGACCGCGCGCGTCGGAGGTGCTGGTGGAGATCCGCGCCGCCGGGCTGTGTCATTCCGACCTGACGTCGATCGAAGGCCATCGCCCGAGGCCCCTTCCCATCGTCGGCGGCCACGAATCCGCCGGCATCGTCCGCGAAGTGGGCAGCGAGGTCCGAAACGTTACGCCGGGCACGCCCTGCGTCATCGTCTTCGTCTCCAATTGCGGCGAATGTTCGTACTGCAAGATCGGCCGGCCCAATCTGTGCGTCACCCATCGCGCCGCCAAGGAGGCCGGCGAGCTTCCGGCCGGCGGCCGCAGGCTGCGCCTCGATGGCCGGGAACTCTATCACTACAGCGCCGTTTCCTGTTTCGCCGAATATGCCGTGGTTCCCGCCAGCGCCGTCATCCCCATCGGCGAGGATATCCCGTTGGAGGACGCCGCCTTGTTCGGTTGCGCCGTCATCACCGGCGCCGGCGCCGTGATCAACACCGCTCGCGTGCCGCCCGGCGCCACCATGGCCGTGGTCGGGCTCGGCGGCGTCGGGCTGAACGCCCTGCTGGCCGGCGTGGTATGCGGCGCGGCGCGGATCATCGCCGTCGATACCAATGACGACAAGCTGGGCCTCGCCCGGCAACTGGGCGCCAGCGATACCTTCAACGCCGGCGACGCCGACGTCATCGGCCGGATCATCGAGGCCACCGGCGGCGGTGTCGATTTCGGCTTCGAGATGGCGGGCAGCGTCGAGGCGCTGAAGATCGCCTATGCCGTCACCCGTACCGGCGGCGTCACCACGACGGCCGGCCTGCCCCATGACGCGCGGTCGATCGACATCGACGTCGTCGCCATGGTGCAGAACGAGAAGACGTTGCAAGGCAGCTACATGGGAAGCTGCGTCGCGGCGCGGGACGTCCCCCGGCTGCTGGCGCTTTACCGGCAGGGACGGCTGCCGGTGGACAGGTTGAAGAGCGCCGTCCTCAGGCTCGATCGGATCAACCAGGGCTTCGATCGCCTGGCCGATGGGGCGGTGGTGCGCCAGCTATTGGCGACCCACAGTTGAATAGAGCCATGGACCCGTTGGACGTGCTCTCCCAAATTTGGCGCGAGGCCGGTTGCCCGGCCGAAGCCCTGGACAGCCTGCGGCTGACCGGCGCCGAGCCGGTGCTGCCGTCGTCCTTTCGCGTCGGCACCGCCGCGCAGGCCACCATCGCCGCCGCCGCGCTCGCCGCCGCCGAGTTCTGGCGCCGGCAAACCGGGTCTCGCCAGCGGGTGACGGTCGACATGCGCCACGCCGCCGCCGAGTTCCGCAGCGAGCGCTACCTCCGCGTCGACGATGGGCCGCCGCCGCCGCTGTGGGACAAGATCGCCGGCGTCTATCGCGCGGGCGACGGGCGATGGCTGCGCATCCACACCAACTTCCCGCGCCATCGGGAAGGCCTGCTGGCGCTGCTGGGCTGCGATTACGACCGCGACGCGGTGAGCGCAGCACTCGCCGGCTGGGAGGCGGAGGCCTTGGAGACCGCCGCCGCCGAGGCCGGTCTCCTCGTCGCCATGATGCGTTCGCCCGCCGAATGGGACGCCCATGCGCAAGCGCCGGCGGTGGCGGCGGAGCCGCTGCTGAGTATCGAGCGGATCGGCGACGCGCCGCCCCGCCAACCGGCCCCCGGCGAGCGCCCCTTGAGCGGCGTCCGTGTCCTCGATCTGACCCGCGTCATCGCCGGCCCGGTATGCGGACGCGCCCTGGCGGCGCATGGCGCCGATGTCATGCGCGTCACCGCGGCCCATTTGCCCTCGATGGCGCCATTGGTCATCGACGCCGGGCGGGGCAAATTATCGGCCCATATCGACCTCCGCGAAGCCGCCGGCCGGCGGACGCTTAAGGAGCTGCTCGGCGAGGCGGATGTCTTCGTGCAAGGCTACCGGCCGGGCGCCATCGCCAAGTTGGGCTTCTCGCCCGAGGCCTGCGCGGCGGCGCGTCCCGGCATCGTCTATGTGTCGCTCTCGGCTTACGGCGGGACGGGGCCTTGGGCGGCCAAGCGCGGCTTCGATTCCCTGGTCCAGACGGCGACCGGCTTCAATCACATGGAGGCCGAGGCAACGGGCGCCGAGGACCCCAAGCCGCTGCCGTGCCAGGCGCTCGACCACGCGTCGGGCTATCTCATGGCGTTTGGCGCCATCGTCGCGCTGTTGCGCCGCGCGCGCGACGGCGGCAGCTGGAGCGTCGGCGTCTCGCTCGCCCGCACCGGGCAGTGGCTGAAGGGGTTGGGCCGGATCGAGGACGGCTTCGATTGCGCCGATCCGGCGGTCGAGGACGTCGCCGATCTGATGGAAGAGAGCAGCTCCGGCTTCGGACGCCTACTGACGGTGAAGCACGCCGGGCTGTTGTCCGAGACCCCGCCTTTTTGGGCGCGGCCCTCGATGCCGCTCGGCAGCCATCCGCCGCGATGGGAAACCTAGATCACCATCGGGCCGTTTTCGAGGGAACTTCCGTATCCCCGCATTCCCCGCTAAAATCGGCGTTGCCCGGCCCGGCCGGCGGCGGACGCTTTCCGGCCTAATTCCATGGCGACATCGGAGGACGGCGTCTCTCCGGCGATCTCGCGGATCAGCTTGCTCAACACCGCCGCGGCGATGTCCTTGAAACCGTAGGCGGGGATGGCGAAGGCGCCCGGGCCGCCGATGACATGGTCGAGAAAGAAAAGCTCCAGGTCGGGATAACGCGCGTCGATGACCGGCAGGCCGTTGATGGTGATGCCTCGCGCCACCACCAGGTCCCGTGCCCATGACGCCGGCCGGCCCCGCGTCACCGGCCCGTCGCCCGAGATGTCGATGACCAGGCGCGGGCCGTTGAATTTATTGTCGTCGAAATGCCCCGCCGCCATCAAGATGGCCTCGCCGACGGCGGTGCCGTTGCCCGAGATCATCGCCCTGGGCACGGACTCGAGCGAATCCGCGAAGCGGTTGGCGGTGGCGGCATCCTTGATCAGGGTCCAATCCGCGATCGTCACCTGTATGCCGGGGCCGGACCATTCGATATAGGTGACGGCGATGGCTTGGTGAACACCGCTACGGATGGCGCCGATGACCTTGGGATTGCGGAACGCGTTGGCATAGCCCCACCGTTGCAGGATGAACTCGCCCTCGTCGATGCTGCCCGACGAATCGACGGCGAGCACCAATCGAAGATCGACATTGTCCGTCGCCGCCGAGGGCTCCGCCGGCGCCGCGAACAGCAGTGCAAAACCGAGGACCGGGGCAAGGAAATTTAGCAATCCGCGTTTCAGGGCAGGCGCCAATCCAACCCCTCCGTCGGCAGCCCGGGCGGCGATCCGTCCTTGCCGCTTGGCTTCGCCGCACCGGACCATGTTGACCGAATTTGCCGCTTGGCTCCTCTCAGGTGCCGGCAAGGGTAGCACAGCCAGCGATCGATTGGCGTGTACCAATAGAGCCGACTCAGATTTCAACCCTAAGATCCACATCCCATATGAGCCCCGTAGCTTGGCACGCCGCGCGCAACAACCGACGCACATCCACCCGGGAATAGTTTGTCCCTACCCACCAGCCCTGGCAGACCTCCGCCGTGTGGTTGCAGAGATCCTCTCGGCCAGGGTAGATGGCGCGGGGATTGCGGGCAACGAAACGCCGGGTCCGGCCCTGTCCTTCACTGAACCTTTCCAAGAAATTCGCATCCAAGTCGGCGAAACGCTGGAGAACGTCCACCAGAAGTTCTGCCAGGGTCTCGGCAGCTCCTTCTTCGCCAAGAAAATCATATTGGTATTTACCTCTTGGGCGCCGAGATATTGGCTCGGATTCGTGCCTGGGACAGGGTTCATGCTCGTCCAGCACAGGTAGGAACTTTAACTGTGCAAGGCGCTCGATCACAGCGCCGACACCGTCCTCTTCATCGCGGCGAACGGCGAGCAGCAGAGCAACCGTGTTACAGGAAAGCTCAACAAGCACCATATCGTTTCGCATAATCATCTCCCTTTAGCCAGCCCTGCGGAGCAGAGATTTTTCGCGTGAACGGGTTGTATGGAGAACAGTGACCAGTTGGTTGTTGATGATTACCACCATGCTCCCGCGCATCCTCTCAAGTCTCTGGATCTCTTGTTTACGCGCGCTGATCTCTCGTTCCACGTCTTTGTTGCGAAGAAGATAAACTTCATCAGCATGACGATCCTCGACCGGCGTGCCGCAGCGGCGAATGAGCTCGACATCACCTCCACGGAAACCACGTTGGTTGGCGCGCCGTTCACCATGCTTTGTGTACCCTAGTTTTTGCATGATCCTTCTCCGTTTAGGCAAAAAATTTGATATACTTCTCGGTGTCATCATCAACCTGCTTCTGAAGCCAATTCTGGAAATCTTCTGGCGACAAGTTTTTCTTGCTGGTGAGAACTTCTCGTAGGTCTATGTTGCCATTCAAAATTAAGGCCAATGCATTCTTTTCTGGAGCGATTTTTCCCTCGATGCCGGTGACCTCTCTCAGCGTGTCTTCCGCGATTGTATAACTGATGTTGTCCCACCAGTTATCTAGAGTGACCAGTTTGTCCGGGATGCCTTCCTTGAATTTCCTAAGGTAGTTTAGGAAGGGGTTGAGGTCTTCTCCGTCTTCGCCATTGTAGTTTTCGAGTTCTATGTGTTTGCCGAATATGTCGCGCTTTGAGATGGAGCCCCCCTCAGAAACCAGGGCGCTCTCAACAATCCATCCACGTGTAAATTCGGTGTTTAGATGCGGTGCAGCCTCACGATCTTCGCCATCGTCCTCACGATGCCTTTTTCGAATTTCCTGGAGCTTTTCCCGCCGATGGACGAGGCTCTTCTCCGCGATAACAAGGAAGAGCAAAGGAGCGAGTTCGATGACATCGGCCACATTTAGCCCGTAGCGGAGACAAACAAGTGTGAGCGCGTTACGGGCGTTACCCCCGATCCGGACATTGAGCGTCACTTTTGTGGACAACTGCTCACTCTCATCTTCGTCAACCGGGGCCCGCGTGAGATGCTCCCAATCGACGCCAAGCGCCTTGGTGAGCTTCTCCCGGGAACGGGATCGAACGTTGTCGATCTCACCGCGTTCCCAGCGACTTACTGATTCCTTGCTAAATCCACACTTCTCTGCCAGCTGCATCTGGGTCAGCCCGCGGTCTTTCCGCGCTTTCTTGAGGGCCTCAGGGTTAATCGTCTTTTCCATGACAACCTCCATAATTCATCCAGATAATGCCTTCGTATAGCTTAGCAGTCAAGCGGCATATAATCAACATTTTGGAATTTATTGAGATAAATAGCGCTTTAAATGCCGTTATAATGCTGATATCTCGTAATTTTGAAATCTATATTGCTAGTTAACATAGTAAAATAGAGCATTTATGTTGAATATTGGCGGCATTGTCGGTCGATGACGAGGCCGACCTGGAGACGGCAAGTGGGATGGCACCCCTAACGGGGTGGATCAGGGTCTGCACTCAATTAGGGGCTTCTCATCCACTGAGAGGCCGGCGAGGAGGCCGAACGGCGGCACGACGAGATCGACGCGGCGCTCAAGGCCGAGTTGGGCAAGTACGAAACACCAGAAGGCATCGTCATGGCGTCGAGCTACTGGAAGATCACCGCCCGCAATCCGAAATAGCTCCCGACGGTGCGCTAATGCTGGTGGCGGCCGAGACCGCCATCGACGGGAAGCACGATGCCGCTGATATAGCGCGACAACGGCGAACACAAAAAGACCACCGCATGGGCGATGTCGGCCGCATCGCCGATCTCGCCGAACGGGATGACGGGGTCTTCCATGCCGGTGAGCTCCGCTTCATCGTAATCGGCGGCCGCCGCCGTGCCCTCGATGATCCCGGGCTGGATGCAGTTGATGGTGATGCCGCTGGCGCCGGTGGCGCGGTCGAGGCTCTTGGCCCACCCCTGAAGGGCGCCCGAGGCGGCATATTCGACGCTGAAGAGTGGCGGCTCCGAAGGCCCGATGATGTTGACGATCCGCCCCCAGCCCGCCTCGGTCATGTCCGGTATCAGGTCATGGGCGAGGCGGCGGGGCTGCTCGAACTCGCTCTCCATCGCCTCATTCCATGAAGCGGCGTCGATGTCGGCGGGGATAGGGTCCGGACGGCGGACCTCGCTTGCGGCGTTGATCAGGATGTCGACATGGCCGAGCGTGTCCACCGCCTGCTTTACGATCGCCTCGGCCCCCTCCTTGCCGTTGACCGAACAGACCTTTACGCCCTCCGCCGCCAAGGCCTCGGCGATCGCCCGGCCGATGACGCCCCCGGACCCGGTGACGAGCGCACCGCGTCCCTTCAGTCGCCAGTCTTTGGTCATTCTCTTCGCTCCCTCCCGCCGGTCAGTAGGCGTAACGACGGAAACCGGCGTCGACCGGGATCACCGCGCCGGTGATGTAGCGGGCGCGCGGCGAGGCCAGGAAAACGACCAGATTGGCGATGTCCGACGGCTCGCCGAAACCGCCCGACGGGATCCATCTGGAGGTCTCCTTGCGTTGCTGTTCCGAGTAGTTCCTCAAGATCTGCTCGCTGATGATCTTCCCCGGCGGGATCGAATTGACCGTCACGCCATGCTTCGCGACTTGCCGGGAAAGCCCCTTGGACCAGCCATGGACGGCGGCCTTGGCGGGGTTGGCGGTATGCAATTCCCACGGCTCCGTCTTGCCCGAGATATTGATGATGCGGCCGTATTTCCTCTCGATCATGCCCGGGATCAGCGACAGCGTGAGCTGGCGGATGGTGACGTAGTTCAATTGCATCTCCTGGTCCCAGGCGGCGTCGGGCGCGTCGTAAGGAATCCGGCTGGGGTAATCGGGATTCTTGCTGCGCCCGGCCGAGTTGACGAGAATGTCGACATGACCGAGCGCCGCCAGCGCCTCATCCTTGACCTTGTAGGCCCCGCCTCCCGGGGCGGCGAGGTCCGGCGTGACGATGATCGCCGGGCGCTCTCCACCGGCGGCGACGATCTCATCGGCCAGTTCCTCGAGCAGTTCCCGCCGCCTGGCGCCGACCGCCAGCCTGACGCCCTCGGCGGCAAGGGCCAGCGCCGCCCCCCGCCCGATCCCCCGGCTGGCGCCGGTGACCAGCGCCGTCCGCCCCTCGAGCTCGAGGTCCATCGCCATTTCGTCCCTCCCTTATGAAGTCTCCTGCTTTTTTACATCATCTTTCGGATCTTTGCGCCAACGGTCTCGGCGGCC
>JADFPK010000056.1 GCA_022562375.1 Pseudomonadota bacterium | reverse complement strand
GCAATGTTTGTTCAAGGCGGTGTGCGAAGCCGAAAGTCATAGCACCGCTATGGCTTGAGGTTTCGTGCGCCGATTTGGATAAACAGGGCCGGCGCAAAACCGTTCAGCGGACGAGGGTACAAAACGCCCCTTTTCGAAAAACGAATCAAGCCATTGAAGTAAAACACTTAACACACCCTGAGGGAGCGCCTTCATGAAATATTCGGGCTAACGGGCGAGCCAGCCGCGGTCCATCGGCAAGGCGGCGCCGTTGATGCCGGCGGCGGCGGTGCCGCACAGGAACACGACGAGAGCCGCGACTTCCTCGGCGGCGATGAACTCTGGCGAGGGATGCTTCTCGGCCAGGTGCTCGGCGGCGGCGTCCTCGATGGTGAGACCGTGCGCGGCGGCAAGCGCCTCGATCTGCCTCTCGATCAACGGTGTGCGCACATAGCCGGGGCAAATGGCGTTGCAGGTGATGTCGAACCCGGCGGTCTCGAGCGTCACCGTCTTGGTCAGTCCGAGAATGCCGTGCTTGGCGGCGACATAGGCCGACTTGTCGATCGACGCGACGAGGCCGAGGACCGAGGCGATGTTGACGATCCGCCCCCAGTCACGCCGCTTCATGCCCGGCAATGCCGCGCGGATGGTATGGAATGAAGCGGAGAGATTGATGGCGATGATCTCATCCCACTTGGCGATGGGGAATTCATCGATCGGCGACACGAATTGGATGCCGGCGTTGTTGACCAGGATGTCGAGGCGGCCGAACCCGGCCTCGGCGGCCTCGATCAGGCCCGGAATTTCCTCGGGCTTCCCGAGATCGGCGCGGTGAAAGACCGCCTCGACCCCGAAATCTTCGGAAATCGCGCGGCGAAGCGCTTCGATCTCGGCCCCATCGCCGAGCCCATTGAACACGATATTGCAGCCCTCGGCGGCAAGCGCCCGCGCGATCGCATGGCCGATACCGCTGGTCGCCCCCGTGACGAGAGCCGATTTAGCCTTCAACATTTCAGGCGTCTCTCCCCGTTCCAGCCGTAGCACACCACCCTGTTTCGGCCACGCGGGCCCAACGCTTTATTTCGCGCCCGGCATCCCCCTTCGTTCCGGTGGACGGCCGTTGGCGGCCAAACTAGCAACAATTCGTCGGTGGAACTACCGGATATCGGGCCCGCGATGGCGGCGGGAATGGCGCCCGGGCTCCGTCAACACCCCTTGCATTAGATCTTTAAGCGGGTTTGTCAGGCCACTTGGCGGCCGTGGCGCGGCCACCATGAGCCCCGACGGGAGCGATATCGACACCCCCGGCCTGTTCGATCTCATCGATAAGCGCGGCTATGACGGCTGGATCGGCCGCGAAACCCACCCAAGCGCCGGCATCGAGGAAGGGCTCGGCCGGGCGCTCCCTTACGGCATCGGCGGGGGAGGGGACTGACGGCGCCTAGTGGAGCGTGATGCCGCGAAAGGCTTCCTTACCCCAGAGCTTCCTGATCCGCGCGTCGCGGCCGCAGCCATAGCGGTAGATCTTGTAGCGCAGCGAGCTCTTCCTGTAGAAGTCCTGATGATAATCCTCGGCCGGATAGAACGGCCCGGCGGTCAGGATCGGCGTGACGATGGGCTGTTTCAGGACGCCGGACCGCTCGAGCGCTTGGACGCTTCCGCCAGGCGCTTCTGTTCCGCCGAGTTGGCGAAGATCGCGGTCTCGTAGCTCTCGCCGCGGTCGCAGAACTGGCCGCCATCGTCGGTCGGATCGACGCTGCGCCAGAAAATCTCGAGCAGCGCCCGGTAGCTCACCTTTTTCGGATCGAAGAAGATCCGCACCGCCTCGAGGTGGCCGCTGCCGCCGGCGGTGACCAGCTTGTAGGTCGGGTCGATCAAGGCGCCGCCGGTATAGCCCGAGAGGGTGCGCAACACGCCGGGCACGGAATCGAAGTCCGATTCCACGCACCAGAAACAGCCGCCGGCGAAGGTCGCGATCTCCTCGCCCTTCGCCGCCGGCGCCGACGCGTTCCCCTCGGCCGCCACGGCGCCGCCGCCGATGGCCCCGAAGGCGGCGAAGAAAACGGCGGCGATAAGACCGTTCCGCATGGATTGCCAATTCATCTGGCTGACCTCATGATTCCGTCCCCTTGGTTGGGGTTGCCCTGTAATTGGGGTTGCCATGGCGTGCCCGCAACCGGTTGCTTTCGCCCCCCGCCTTGAAAATAACGCGCCTAAGCTATCCCGGCGGAACTTTTTCACGGCAGGCGGTGTTTTTTGGCTAATACTCATGCGAATTCCCGCTTCTGGCTCAAGAGCGGTTCTGAATTAAGTATGGTGTCACCTTAATTCCGGGCGCGGGCGCGCGGTGTTCGCCAGGCGAGTGTTCCGCTGATGAGTAAGATTAAAGGAAATAGCTAAATGACGACACGTATAGGGTTTTTGGGGACCGGCCTCATGGGCGCGCCGATGGCGGCGAACCTCTTGAAGGCGGGCTTCACGCTCACCGTCTGGAACCGCACCGGGGCCAAGACCGAAGCGCTGGCCGAGGCCGGGGCCGGGGTCGCCGAGGCCCCGGCGGGCGTGGCCGAGGGCGCGGACGCGGTGATCATCATGCTCGAGAACGGACCCGTCGTCACCGAGGTGCTGTTCGACCGCGGCGTCGCCGACGCGCTTGGCCCGGGCGCGCTGGTCATCGACATGGCCTCGATCCCGCCGTCGACGGCGCGCGATCACGCCCGGCGCCTCGCCGCCAAGGGCATCGGCCATCTCGACGCCCCGGTGTCGGGCGGAACGGGCGGCGCGGCGGCAGGGACGCTGGCCATCATGGCCGGCGGCAGCCTTGAGGATTTCGAGCGCGCGAGGGATATCCTCCAGCCCTTGGGCCGGGCCACCCATGTCGGCCCCGCCGGCGCCGGTATGCTTGCCAAATGCGCCAACCAGGTGATCGTCGCCATCACCATCGGCGCGGTGGCCGAGGGGTTGTTGCTGGCGGCGGCGGGCGGCGCCGACCCGGCGGCGGTGCGCCAGGCGATCACCGGCGGTTTCGCCGACAGCCGCATCCTGCAAGAGCACGGCAGGCGCATGCTGGAGCGCGACTTCGTCCCCGGCGGGCCCAGCCGCATGCAGATGAAGGATCTCGACACGGCGCTCGACGCCGCCGCCGAGGCCTCGGTCTCGCTGCCGATCACCGCCAAGCTGCAAGAGCTCTTCCGGGCGCTGATCGACGCCGGCGGCAACGACTTCGATCACTCCGCCCTGTTGCTGGAGTTGGAGCGCCAAAGCCCCGGCGTCCGCCTCGGCGACGGCCCCGACAAACTGCCTTGACTTTTCGGGCTTCCCGCCCGGCGTGAGGATGCTCCCGGCGCTTAATCGGCGACGAGAAAGGCCTGGTAATCCGCCGCGATCTCGTCCAGCGCCGCGAGGTATAGCTTCTCTCCCGCCTCGACGCTGGCAAGGGACGGATCGGAACCGATGCGCCCGTCGGGGAAGCGGCGGCGGTAGTCCTCGGCGCCGTGAAAGCCGCCCCTCGGCGCGATCCTCGGGCTCATCTCCGCCGACTTCACGGCCTCGGGATGGGCGTAAAAGGAGAGCGAGACCTCCGACGGCGTCGCGTGGCTGCCCTCGGCGTCACCGAACAGTTTCTTGGCCAGCGTCCTGACCTTGGGGCCCATCCACCAGTTGGCGGTCTTGCAGCGCACCGGGGCGCTGTTCGCGGCGCCGGTTCCCAGGCTCCGCTCGGTATGGATCTCGGAAAAGGCCGAGCTTAGCGTCGCGATGTTGCCGCCATGGCCGTTGAGGAAATAGAAGCGGTCGAAGCCGTGCCGCGCCAGGGAATCGACCACGTCCTTGATGACGGCGATCAGCGTCGAGGGACGCAGCGTCATCGAGCCGGCGAACGCCATGTGGTGCTGGGCCATGCCGACATTCAGCGTCGGCGCGACCAGCGCGCCGGACTGCTCGCCGACGCCGCGCGCGATGGTCTCGGGGCAGATGGCGTCGGTGCCGATCAGGCCGTTCGGCCCGTGCTGCTCGGTCGAGCCGATGGGGATGATGATGCCGCTTTCGCGCTCGAGGTGCTTTTCGACCTCTGGCCATGTGCTGAGTTGGAGTTGCATTCCGCTATGATTTCCTAACGCCCAACCGATACCCTTGCCGGCGGTTTTTCGAGCCATCGAGAATTAGGTGAGATTACCCGATTATCGCGCCAACTGCCCACCTTCATGTTTTACACTATGGCCTGATCATCCGCCGGTCGCCCCGGCGGCAGTACCCGGGAGACGCAACGACAGATGATCCGCCGCTTAGCGATCACCGCCGCGATTTTCATCGCCCTCCTGTTCGGCGCCGGGGCCGCGCTCGTCGCCTTCCGTACCGACGTCGCCGAGAGCGTGCTGCTCTCGCGCCTCGCCGCCGCGGGCGTACCGGCGGCGAAGCTCGTCGTCGCCGAGGTCGGGCTTGGCGGCGCCCGGATCACCGGCATCAGCCTCGGATCGGAAGGCGAGTTTCGCGCCGACGCCCTGATCCTAACTTACGACCTCTCGGGACTGATGGAGGGGCGGATCGGCGCCGTGACCATCGAGCGCCCGGCGATCAAGGCCGACCTGACGGGTGAGCGCCCGCTGCTCGGCTCCCTGCAGCCGCTGCTTAGGGGCAAGGGGACCGCCGGGGAAGGGATCCAATTGCCGCCGATCACCGTCACCGGCGGCCGCATCGAGGCGGCCTCGCCGGCGGGACGACTGACACTCGGCTTCGAAGGCGAGGCCTGGCCGGAAGAGGGCGGGCGGATGTCGGCGACCTTTTCCATCGGCCTCGACGGGCCGTTCGGCAGGATTTCCGGGTTGCTTGGCGCCTCGGCGCGGGACCGCCGCATCGTCACCGCCAAGCTGGTGATCGACGAAGGGGCGCTGGAGCTGCCGGGCGCCGTGCTCGGCGGCCTCACCGGGGAGCTCGACTTCACGCTCCGCGACGGGCTGCCGGAGTCCCTTCGCGGCACCTTGGCCTTCTCCGACGTCGCCTTGCAAAAGGCCCGGTTCAAATCGGCCAGGCTTACGCTCGACGCCACCGACAAGCGGTTCACCGCCGAGGCCGAGCTCAGCACGCCGGACCGCGCCCTCGTCCTCACCATGCGCGCGGCGGTCGATAATTATCTGACGGCGCCCGAGATCGACCTCGACCTCGGCGCGCGGCTGACGGCCGACGCCGCGATCTGGGAAATCTTCGCCCTGCCGCGTCCCTCCTCGGGCCTCGGCAAGTTCTCGCTCAGCGCCAAGGGGCGCCTGCCGGGCCTAAGCGAATGGCCTTCAAGCCCAAGCGGGGCCATGCGCTGGCTCCTGCGCGGCGATCTCAAAGGCGGGGTGAAGCTCGATCTCGCCGGGGTCCGCTATCCCGGGCGGATGAGGGAGCTCTCCGGGCGCTTCCAATTCGACGCCGCGATCAAGGGCGGCGTGTTGTCCTTCCGCCTGCCCGCCGACAGCCGCCTGCGGATCCAGCGGCTGGCGCCAAAGCTGTTGAGGGCGGCCGGCGTGCCGGCGGAATTGCACCCTGTACTCGGGCGCGATCTGACGCTGGTGTTGCCGGCTTCGGCCAAGGAGCCCTTTTCGCTACGTCTCAAGCCCACCGCCGGCGGGGCCGAAGTCAAGATCCAGGCCTCGGCCTATGCCACCACCAAGGCCGGCGCCAGGGCCGGCGTCACCGTCGCCGGCGATCTGACCCTCGGCGAGGACATGGCCATCGCCAAGGCCAATATCGGGCGCTTTACCCTGGCGCTTACCGGCATCAAAGTCGCCGGCCAGCGCATCACCGAGGCACGGATGACCGGCGCCGCCTTCGCCCAGCCGGGCGAAGTGAAGCTGCGCGGCGATGTCGAGGTCAAGCTCGCTCTTGTGGTCGCCGGCGAGATGCGCGCCGGCAAGGTCAGCGTGCGCCTGCCCATCGGTCTTTACTTCGCCGGCGGCAAGATCGAGGCGCGGCTTAACGGCGTCGGCGCCGTCACCGCCGAGACGCTCGGTTACGGCAAGTCGATGCGCCTTACCAAACCCCTGCGCGTCAAACTGACCGACGCCAGCTTCGCCCTCGGTCCCGGCGATGACGGCAGCCTGGCGCTGTCCCACCGCCTGGTGTTGCTGCCCGACGCCCTGGAGGCGCGCCTTGGCGGCAACGGCGCCAAGAGTTTCACCCTCGTCACCGAGCGGGCGACCTTCCGTTTCGACGGCGCCACCGCGGCCAATGGGCGTTATCGCGCCCGCATGATGATCGATGGCGCGCGCGTCGCCATTCCGGACCGCGATATCTTGATCGAAGGGTTGACCGCCATCGTCGCGCTCGGCCCCGGCGGCGAGGTCACGGATGCCCGCTTCAGCCTCGACGCGCTCAGCCATCTCGCCCGGCCGGCGATGTTCACGCCGCTCGGCCTAAAGGGCCGGATCGCGCTGGCCGAAGGGGCGCTGGAGATCAAGGCCGAGGGCTCGATCGCCAACGGCAAGGCCACCTTGGTCCTCGACGCCCGCCACAGACTTTCCGATGGCCGGGGCGACGCACGGCTGCGCTTTACCGATTTCACCTTCGCCGAGAATGGGCTGCAGCCGGGCGATCTGTCCCCCGCCCTCAAAGTCTTGCGCGCGGTGACGGGCAAGGCCAAGGCCGGGGCGCGCTTCGCCTGGACGCACGAGAGCATCAGCAGTGCCGGCGTGGTGGAACTGATCGATCTCTCGTTCACCACAGACCGGGTCTCGGTCGAGGGGCTCAACACCCGGGCCTTTTTCGACAGCCTTTTGCCGCCTTCGACCCCGGTCGGGCAGAAGCTGACGCTGAAACGCATCGACCCGGCGATACCGCTGGACGATGTGGTGCTGAATTATCACGTCGTTGCCGGAGACCCGCCGCGCCTGGTGATCCAACGCGCGAGCTCGGGCTTCGCCGGCGGCGAGATCGCGATCGCCGGTTTCGTCTTCGACCCCACCGGACCGAGCCAGGAAATGGAGCTGCGGATCGAGCGGCTCGACCTCGCCCGGCTGTTCGCCATGATCAAGGTGGAAGGCCTGACCGGAAGCGGCCGGATCAGCGGCGTCATTCCGATGACCATCGCCGGCGATAGCCTCGTCATCCGCGACGGCCGGCTCGACGCCGACGGTCCCGGAGTGTTGCGCTTCCGCTCCGAGGCGACGGAAGCGGCCTTGAAGGGCGGCGGCAAGCCGATGACCCTTTTGCTGCGGGCGCTGCAGAACTTCCGCTATGACAGCCTTTCGCTGGCCGTGAAGAAGCCGGCGAAGGGGGACCCCGAGATCATGCTCCGCCTAACCGGGCGCAATCCGGACGTCCTCGATGGCCATCCCTTCGCCTTCAACATCGGGCTCACCGGCAATCTCGATGCCATCGGCGAAGCGATCCGCAAGGGCGGGCGCCTCAAGGGCGCGCTGTTCCGCACGCTGTTAAGATAGGGTGTAAGATAGGGGGGCGATGGGACAAAAGCCTGCTTGTCACTCGCCGATCTTTGCCGCACTATCAGAGCGGTACATGCACTTGTTGGCTGTACACTGAAGGGATGAGGTCGGTGCGCAAGACGATCAGACAAGCGGCGTCCTGGCGTTGGCTGATGGGCTTATGCCTCCTTGGCGGTTTACTCGCCGCCTGTCAGCCGACGGTCAAGATCGAAGCGCCGAGGGAGCCGATTACCATCAACCTCAACATCAAGCTCGACGCCGAGGTGCGCATCAGGCTGGAAGAGCGCGCCAAACAAGACATCGGGGCCAACCCGGATATCTTCTGACGGTTCGCCGGCGGCTCCTTTGGATATTGCCGCCAGGGAGAGGGAAATGCCTAAAGCCTGGTTTACAGTTTTGGCCTCGATGGTCCTTATCGTCGGCTTGGCCTCGACGCCGGCCGAGGCCCAGTCGCTGGATCAGTTGCGCGCCAGCGGCGCCGTCGGCGAGCGTTTCGACGGTTATGCCGAGGCGATGGGCGGGGCATCCGGCCAGGTCCGCGCTTTAGTCAGCCAAGTCAACGCCAAGCGCCTCCGGCTCTACCGGCAGCGCGCCGTCGAGCAGCGCGTCTCCGCCGGCCAGGTCGGCCGCGTTTTCGCCCAACAGATCATGCAGAAGGCGCCACGGGGCACGCCGTTCCTCTCCGAATCGGGACGCTGGACCCGGAAATAGCGCCGCCACCGGCTTCGCTTCGGCATCCGCCGCGACGCGCGGTGCGGTCCTTGTGCGCCGGTCAAAAACTCAATAGCGTAAATCCATTCCCCGCGATAACGGACCTTGGCGGCCGGCGGATGCCGGCGAGGGGACGGCAACGCAAAACCAATGGAAGGAGATGTCCATGGACAAGGAACTGTACGAGGAAGGACTGGCCGTTCGCCGCGAAGTGCTCGGCGCCGAGCATGTCGATCGTTCGATCGCCGACGCCGATGACTTCACCCGGCCGTTCCAGGAGCTGGTGACGACGTGCTGCTGGGGCGCGATTTGGACGCGCCCGGGGCTTCCACGCAAGACCAGGAGCATCATCAACCTGGCGATGCTGGCGGCGCTTAACCGTCCCCACGAGATCAAGCTTCACCTTCGCGGCGCGGTGAACAACGGCGTCACCAAGGAAGAGATCCTGGAGATCTTCCTGCAGGTCGCGATCTATGCCGGCATGCCGGCCGGGCTCGACGGCATTCGCCTGGCGCACGAGTTCTTCGCCCAGGAAGAGGCGACTTGAAGAGCGTTGGTAAGGTGTCCGCGCCCAAGCGTCGGCGGCGGGCCCTGGCGATCATCGCCATGGCGGCGGGGCTGTTGTCCTTCGCGCCGGCGCCAGGCGGGGCAGACCTTGCGGCCGCTCCACCGCCCCGGACACCGGAAGCCGTCGGCATCCAATCGGCCATCCAGGAGGCGCTTGACGGCGTCAACTGGCCCTTCAAGCGCGGTGGGCCCATCGGCGTCACCGAGCGGGACGGCGCCTTTCACATCCTCGTCCCGGGCCTCACCATCGCCTTACCGGCACGACGGATCGATATCGGCGACGTCAGGATCACCGCCCGGCCCCGGCCGGACGGCCGCTACCGGGTGCGGGTGGTCCTGCCCGGAAAGATGGCTGTCCGCGAGGGTGGCGGCGGGACCACCGCCATCCTCATCGCCAAGCAGCGATTCGACGGCATTTGGGCGCCCGAGTTGGGTGCCTTCATCGAGATCGACGGCGCCTACGCCGGTATCCGTGGGGTGCCGCCTCGCGGCCGGCCGGGATGGAAGATCGGCAATCTGGCGATAAAGGCCGACTTCACCGAGACCTCGCCGGGATTGTGGAGCGGCCCCTTCGCCGCGGTGATGAAGAATCTCGAGTTTTCCGCCGTGACCGGCAAGGGGCATGTCCATGTCGGCTCGGTCGAGATCCGTACCGACAGCCGCGACTCGAGGCTCGGCGAGCGGTCCCGTTTGGTCCGCGAGCTGAACGCGATCTTGACGCCCCTTGCCGGGACCGGGAAGGGCAAGGGCAAGAAGGAGGGGCTGAGCAAGGCCCGTGCGCGCGCCTTATCGAAGCTGTTGCGCTCCACCCGGCGCCTCTTCGCCGATGCCTCGTCCGAGATCCGCATCACCGACATCGCCTATTCGAACATGCCGGGCGCGCCGATGTCGCGCCTCAAGCGACTCCATGTCCGTATCGCCCTTAACGATCTCGATAAAAAATTCTCCA
>JADFPK010000267.1 GCA_022562375.1 Pseudomonadota bacterium | reverse complement strand
CGCCGCGACACCGTCGCCAGGCGTCTCGACGCCGCCCAGATCGGCGCCGCCCGGCGGCTGCTGAGGGACGCCAGGCGAAGCGTCACCGACGCCGGTACCGCCGAGGCCCGCGCCATCCCGGCGCGGGCGCTGATCGCCAACATTCAAAAATTACTCGATGTTCTCGGCTACGACGCCGGCGGGGCCGACGGGCTCGCCGGCGCGGCGATGACGGCGGCGGTGCGCGCCTTTCAACGCGATCAGGGCCTGATCGAGGATGGCGAAGCCACCAGCGGGCTTCTGGAGCGCCTCGATGCGGCGTACCGCGAGCTTCTATCGCGCCGCATCGTACGCTTCGGCAAGGGGGTGCTGTGGAAGGTCGAGGACGGCAAGGCCGAGGCGAGCTACCTCTTCGGCACCATACATTCGTCGGACCGCCGCGTCCTCGACATAGCGGCGCCGGTGAAGCGCGCCTTTTACGGCGCCGACAGCGTGACCCTGGAGATCGCCCCACCCGAGGGCGAATCGGCCAAGGCCTTCGCCCGGAGGATCGCCCGGGGGATGAGGCTGGCGCCCGGCCGTTCGCTCGATGACATTCTCGGGCCTGAGTTGTTCGCCGAGACGGTGAGGGCGCTCAGGCCCTACGGCTTTACGGTGGGGCAACTCAGGCGCTTAAAGCCGTGGGTGGTCTATATGCTGTTCTCGACCTCGCCCGGCGATCTCCGCCGCTCCCGCCAGCGCCGCCCAGGCGCCGTGGTCCTCGACATGTGGCTCGGCGCCGAGGCGCGGCGCCGGGGCAAGCCGGTTCAGGGTCTGGAAACCGTGGAAGAGCAGTTCGCCGTCTTCGAATCGATGGCGGAACGCGATCAGGTCGCCCTGCTCGAAAGCACCATCGCCTACGCCGGCGAGGCGACCAATTCGTCGGAGGAGTTGACGCGGTTCTATCTGGCGCGGGACATCGCCGCGATATTCCGCTTCTGGATAGAGCCCGCCAAGCACACCGGGCCCGACTTCCTCCGCGCCTTCATGGAACGGCTTATCGACCGGAGGAATGAAGTGATGGTGGCGCGCATGGCGCCAATGCTTGCGCGGGGCAACGCCTTCATCGCCGTCGGCGCGGCGCACCTTCCCGGAGATAATGGCGTTCTTTATCTCCTCGAACAGCAGGGCTACCGGATCTCCCGGGTCTACTGATTCATTTCCTTGCCATCACCCCGGCGCCCGCATCATGGGGTCCCGAAGTTATCCACAGAAACCTTGTTGCAGTGTCGAATCCTCTCTTGCATCGGGCCCGGCAATTTGGCAACCTACCGTACTTAGTAGGTGGGGAGCTACGAACCACCATATGTCGGAGTACGAGGGCCGTTCTTTTTACCCTAACGCCCGCCGGCGCCGAGTTTGCCGTCATCGGAGTTCGCGTTCATGCCCGTAGTGTCCCTGGAGAGTGCTCCCCGTCCCGCCAACCCCATCGATGTCATCGAGGAGCTCGTCAGTTCCAACGACTGGGACTTCGACCGCGCCGGCGACAACGAGTTGGCGGTGGAGGTGGCCGGGCAGTGGTGCAATTACCGGCTCTATTTCTCTTGGCGCGACGATTACCATGCGCTCCATTTCTCCTGCGCCTTCGATATGCGGGTGCCGGAGGTGCGCCTCGCCCCGGTGCATCAGCTCCTCGCCCTGGTCAACGAGAAGATGTGGATCGGCCATTTCGATCTGTGGTCGGACGACGGCTTGCCGATGTTCCGCCACGCGGTCCTGTTGCGGGGCTCGGAGGGCGCCAGCGCCGAACAGCTCGAAGACCTGGTCTCGGTGGCGCTGAATGAGTGCGATCGTTTCTACCCCGCCTTCCAGTTCGTCATCTGGAGCGGCAAGGCGCCGGCCGATGCCATCGCCGCCGCCATGATCAGTCCCGCCGGAGAGGCCTGACGCAGTGGGCGGGCCGGTGGCGCTGGTCGGCTGCGGAAAGATGGGCGGCGCATTGCTCGGCGGTTGGCTGGACCGGGGCATGACGCCCGGGGACATCACCGTGATCGAGCCAGGCAAAGGGCTCGCCGCCGAGATCACGGGGCGTCACGGCGTCACCGTCCATGCCGCGCCGGGCGAGCTCGCCCCGGGCTTCTCTCCCGCCGTCGTGCTGTTCGCCGTCAAGCCCCAGACCGTCGACGAGGTGGCGCCGGCCTATCGCGCCTTTGCCGGGGCCGGGACCGTGTTCCTGACCATCGCCGCCGGCAAGACGGTGGCCGGTTTCGAACGCCATCTGGGCGAAACGGCGGCGGTGGTGCGCGCCATGCCCAACACGCCGGCCGCAGTGCGCCGCGGCATCGCCGTCGCCTTCGCCAACGCCAACGTCAGCGATGGTCAACGAGCCGAATGTCAGGCCTTGCTCGAGGCCGTCGGCGAGGTCGCCTGGGTCGATGACGAAGGGCTTCTCGATCCGGTGACCGCCGTTTCGGGCAGCGGACCGGCCTATGTGTTCCTGCTGATCGAATGTC
>JADFPK010000055.1 GCA_022562375.1 Pseudomonadota bacterium | reverse complement strand
TTGCCGGCATCGCCGCCGGCGAGGCGCTGGACATGCCGGTTCTCGATGGCGTGGCGTCGGTCATCATCGGTCTCATCCTGGCGTTGACGGCGGCGACACTGGCGTTCGAATGCAAGGGCCTGTTGATCGGCGAAGGGGCGAGCCGCGCCGTCGTCGCCGGCATCAGGGAAATCGTCTCCCGGGACCCGCGCGCCATTCGCCTCAATGAGCTCCTGACGATGCATTTCGGTCCCAACGACGTGCTCTTGAACCTCAGCCTCGATTTCGGCCGGGAGCTTACGGCCGATGAGGTCGAGCAGGCGGTGACCGATCTGGAACGGCGCATCAAATCTGAATATTCGGAGATCACCCGCGTCTTCATCGAGGCCCAAAGCTGGACCGCCCACTTACGGAGCCAGACGACGTCCCGGGCCGAGGAACCGGACCCGGAGGCGTGAGGCGCCGGGATGCGGTACGTGAAGGCGATCGAGGAACCGGCCCGGTTCCGCTTCAGAAGCCTTGGCCTAAGAACAGGACCTCGGTCTTCCTCGGCAGCGTCCGCAGGCTGAAGATCAGGGTATTCGCCGACTGGCGCTTGATGGGGTAGAGCTTCGAAGCCAGCGCGATGAAGGCGTCGACGGAACCGCCGGAGCCGTAATGCATGGGGATGATCAGGGCCGGCCCGATCTGGCCGATCACCTGCATGAGTTCCTGGTGGCTCATCGTCCACATGCCGTCGATCGGCACCAGAAGGACATCGACGCGGCCGAGCTCCCGGAGCTGGCCTTTCGACAGTACGTGGCGCAGAAACGACAGATGGGCGACGCAAAGTTCCGCCGCCTCGATCACGAAGATCGAGTTCTCGTTGCTAAGTTTACCGCCGAGATCGGTGACATTGGTGGGGACGTTCCGGATCCGCGCGTCCTTGATGCGGAAATTGTGCCGGGCGATGCCCCCGGCCGGGTCCCAGCCCCTGAGCACGTACTTTATCTCCGGCTCGACGAAGTCGGTGTAATGGGTGTAGTGGGAGATGTTCATGGTGACGGCGTCGGGAATCCTCGGCGGGCGCACATAGCCGTTGTAATCGGTGAAAACCGAGGCCCCGCCCGGCGTCTCGATGAGGAAGCTCGCATGCCCGGAATAGGTGATGGAAATATGACCGGCGGGCACCGCCGCCGTCTTGTAGGCGGCGGGCAGAACGGCCGGGCTGAACCCCGCGACGGCGACCGGGCAGACGGCCTCGGCCGGCGCCAGCACGCCGCCAAGCACGATGAGCACCGGCGCCAGCAGGATCATACGCGCGCGACGGGAAGTCATGACCCGCCTAACCGATCCGATATTCCTCTGCCTGATCGTCATGTCCTCGCACCCCACCGCTCTGGTTCGCCGATCGTTGGCCGGGGATCGTGCCCTAAGGATAGCGGCAGCGGTCGCCGGTGATCTTGACGAAGCCGCGGGCGCCCTTGATGACCGAAAACTTGTACTCCGTGCCGCTGATCACCACCGAATGATGCAGCGGCAAGAGGCCGGTGACCTCGGAAACCTCGCCGCCGATCCGGGCGAAGCGCGCCGTCACCGGCCGCGCCGGATCGAACCACGCCTCGGGCTTGCCCTCGGGGTTTTTCTCCGAAACCCCTTCGGCCGTCACGGTGATGGTGTTTTCGGCGAAGGTCACGGAATCGTTGGCGCCTTCATAGATCGGCGTCTTGACGATGAAACGCCGGGTCACCGGCGCGTCCTCGCAGGAGCGAAGCTTTTTCGCCGCGCCGATGACGAAGGCAAGACGGTCCTCTCCGACCCCCGCGTCCAGCCTTTCCTTGAGCTTGGCGATCAGCGCCCTGGTGTTCTCCGGCGGCAATTCGCGGCGGAAGCGTTCGGTCAATTTCCGTTCGCGCGCCGTTACCTTCATCGCTTGCGTCCTGAGCCTGGCGTTCTCCCGCTTCAGGCCGGCGACGGTCTTGGAAAGCTTGGCGACCTCGGCCTTCAGTTCGCCGACGTCCTTCCGCGCCAGGTTCGAGCCGATCTGATAGGCATAGAACCCGGCGATGCCGACGATGGCGAGGCCCGCCGACCACTTGACCAACGTCATCACCAGGTGCCGGCGCCGGCGTTCGCTCACCCTGTCCTTGTAAAGGCCGAAACTCATGGACCCCACCCGTTCTCGCGAGTACCAGCCTAACCATCGCGCGGCAATTTTCAAGCCGCACGCAAGGAAACGGGATCGCCGGCGGCGTCGACGCCGGGGCTTGAATCGTCGCCGTTCCACCGGCGGTTTTTGTTCTGTCTCGGGGCCGGATTGAGCGCTAACATTGCCCGGTGTGCGCCAAGGCGCGGCCGTCAGAGCCGTCTGGCGAAATCCGGGAGGTACCGCAATGAAAGCCCTCACCTACATTCTTTATCTGTTCAGCGCGTTGTTCATGCTGTCCGCCGTCTTCATCTTCCTGCCCTGGAGCACCCTGAATGCCTGGATGGCGTTGTTCGCGCCCGTCGCCTACCCGGCGACGCCGCTGGTTCAGTACACGGTGAAGGTATTCTTTCTGATCATGTTCTGGATCGGTGTCCAGTTGGCCGTCGCCGTCGCCAGAAGGTACCCGGTGATGCTGTTGACCCTGGCCGGCCTGTTCCTCAGCGTCGCCATCCTCTGCCTGGCGCTCGGCTGGACCTACGATGTGCCGCGATTCTTCTATCTCGACGCCCTGGCCTCGGCCGCCTTGGGGATCCTGGTCATGGTCTACCGGGCGCGGGCGACGGGCAACTGATAGGGCGCCGGCCCGGGGACCGCTTGTTGCGCGCCAAGGGGTAAAAAATCTGGATGTTTGCGGGACGACCGGTTAGGTTAGGGGCACGAGAGGATCGTTACGATTAAATAAGAATTAACCGTCCCCGGGCTATAACGGGGGATCTTTTGGGTCTTTGGGGGGCTTTCGTGCATAGGCACGGCGTTATCATCGCCTTGGCAAGCGCCTTGTGGCTCGGCGCCGCAACCGCGGCGTCGTCGGCGTCGTCGCTGAGCCTGGTGGAAAAGACCGCCTTCAAGGTGCGTCACCTGCAGATCGAGCTCATGGTCGCGGCGCTGTCCTGCGGGCGGGCCGATTACCGCAGGCAGTACGACACCTTCGCCCGGAAATACGTCAAGCAGCTCGTCGCCCATGGGCGCGTGCTCAGGCGTTACTTCGCCCGCCGTTATGGCGTCAATGCCGTGCCCCGCCTCGATCGCTACATCACCGCGGCCAGTAACGAGGCCTCGCTTCGTTCCATGACGGCGCCGGATTTCTGCGCCGGCTCGGGCGATCTGTTCCATGCGGTGACGCGGTCCGGCTACGGCCGGCTCTCCAGTTTCGTCGCCCAGCCGGCTTTCGACAGGCTCAACGGACGCCATCCGGTCGATCCCGAATCGGCTCAGAATCTCGGCCGCTAGGCAGACCCCGTTCCGCCGGGTTGGAAGAGGAGCGCGCCCATCGCGGGACGCGTTCTTGTTTTATCGAAAATCGGCTGAACCCACCGAGCCGTCGCCGCCCGGCGGGCTTTGGATGCCGGACCGCCCGAGGCTTGCCGGGCGAGCGGATTAGGTACTAAAAGACGATCTCGACCCGCCGGTTCTGGGGCTCGCGCACGCCGTCCGGCGTCGGCACCAGGGGCTGGGTTTCGCCGCGTCCGAAGATGGCGATGTCCTTCGCCGCGACGCCGTTGCGCATCATTTCCCGCTTCACCGCGTTGGCCCGGCGCAGCGACAGCGCCATGTTGTAGCGCTCCGCCCCGGAACGGTCGGCGTGGCCGGTCAGCGTGATGCGCGTGACCCCGGCCTTGCGGGTATTCGCCGCCGCCTGGCTGATGACTTGCCGCGCCTCGGTCGTGATGTCGGACTTGTCCCAATCGAAGAACACCAGGAAGGAGCGGGTGATCGGCGGCGCCGGTTCCGGCTTCGGCTTGGCCACCGGCGCCGGTTTCGGCGCCGGCATCGGCGCCGGTTCCGGTTCTGGCCTCGCCACCGGCGCCGGCTTGGGCGGCGAAGGCCGGGCGGCGGGACGGGGCTTCGCTTCGCCGAAGGTCCAGCGCAGCCCGACCATGATGCTGTGGCTCCGGTACTCGGCGTCGAAATTGGTGCCGGTGCTGGTCGTCAGGTCGGGCTCCTCGGTCGCGAAGTAGCGGTAATCGAGCGTCAGTTTCACATTGTCATTGACCGTGTAGGCGACGCCGGCGATCCCCTGGTAGGCGAACACCGTATCGTTGTCGTCGACGCTGCCGCCGCCGACCGGGGTGACGTTGTTCCAGTCGATGCCGGCGACCCCGGCGCCGACGCCGATATAGGGCGTGAAGCGGCCGCCTGTCTTGAAATCGTAAAGCGCGTTGCCCATCAGGCTCCAGGCCGAAACGTCACCACCGGCGCCCGAGCCGCCGACGTCATCGGCGTCGTTCTGGCGGTAAGCGACCTCGGCCTCGAACCGCCAGCCGGAGCTCAAGGCATTGCCGATGGCGGCCTTGACGGCGAAGCCGGCGTCGAAATCGGCCTCGGTGTCGAGCCCGGTACCGCTGATGTCGGAATCCTCGAGGAAATTGGCGCCGCCGGCGATGTCGAGGTAGACATCGATGCCCTCCGCCGCCGCGATGGCGGGCGGCAGGGCCAACAAAGCCGCCACGATCACGCCGTTAGCCAGTCTCATAGCCATCCTCTCCCCACCATTGTCCCCCGGCGAACCGCCGCCACGCGCAAGGACGGGGCAGACGGCACAAGAACGGGCGCACACTTCGTCGGCGCATTCATCAAAGCGCCGATGAAGGGGGCACGCAAAGCTGATTGTGTCATCCTAGTAGCGGTGCGATGGGTTCCACAAGGGAGTTCTTCCATGGGGGGAACGCGCGCCGCCAAAGGCGACGTGCAATTAAGGTGACACCATACTTAATTCCATAGCTCCAATTTACCGGGACGGGGAATTAAGTATGGTGTCACCTTAATTAAAGGGCGGCCGACCCGGCGGCGGCGAAATCGGCTATAAGGTGCGAAGTGAAATGCCAAGCGCGGCCGAGCGATGTCCATCATCCGGTTCCTTGCCCTCGGGGTTTTCCTTACCGTCGCCGCCGGCCAGGCGGTGGCGGCGGAGCTTCGCGTGCGGGTGACGGAATTGCGCGCCGGCGAGGGCGGCGTGCATTTCGCGCTTTACGCCACCGCCGACTCCTTTCCCAAGAATGACGACCGTTATGCCGGCGCCGAGGTCAAGGCCGAGGACGGCCGGGCGATTTGGGTGTTTCGCGGCCTGGCGCCGGGACGTTACGCCGTCGCCGTCTATCACGACGAGAACGGCAACGGCCAATTCGATCAGGGGTTTTTCGGCATTCCGCTGGAGGGTTACGCCTTCTCCAACGGCGCCACCGCCTTTTTCAGCGCGCCCGGGTTCGACGACGCGGCGGTGACGGTGGGCGAAGGCGTTACCGAGATCACCATTCCGATGACCTACTGACCGCCGGCGCCGCGCCTATTCCGCCGCCACGCGGTCAGGTCCGGCCGCCGATGGCGGCCGCCACAGGCAGTCGTGACCGATCTCGTCGACGCTGTGAAGCCCGAGCAGGGCCATGACCCGGTCCATTTCCTCGGCGAAGATTTCGAGCGCGCGATAGGCGCCCGCCTCGCCCGCGGCCGCGGCGCCGTAAAGAGTCGGCCGGCCCGCCATCACCAGATCGGCGCCCAGCGCCAAGGCCTTGATCACGTCGGAGCCACGCCGGAAGCCGCTGTCGACGATGACGGTCATGCGCTCGCCCACCCGGGCGGCGATCTCGGGCAGAATCTGGATCGTCGCCACCGAGGAGTCGAGATAGCGCCCGCCATGGTTGGAGACGATCACCCCGTCGGCGCCGCAATCGGCGGCCATCTCCGCGTCGTCGCCGTTGAGGATCCCCTTGACGATCAGATTGCCGGGCCAGCTGTCGCGCAGCGCCTTGAGGTCGTCCCAATTCAGCGTATCGTTCTTCAGGCTCGACCGTTTGAAGGTCTTGGACATCAAGCTGTCCATCAATTCCGGCGGATAATTCTCGAACTTGGGCACGCCGCGCTCGATGAAATGCCGGAACAGGCAGGTGACGAGCCAGCCGGGCTTGGCCAGCAGTTGGGCGAGCAGCCGGGGCGTGTATTTGAGCGGCACTTCGAAACCGTTCCGGCGATTGTATTCCCGGTTCGGAGCGACCGGGCCGTCGACGGTGACGATCAGCGTCTCGAAGCCGACCGACTTCACCCGTTCGAGGAATTTGAGGCTGAGGTCCTTGTCCGACCACATATAGAGCTGGAACCACAGCTCGCCGCCCGCCTTCTCGACGATCTCCTCCATCGGCGTCATGGCGTTGGTGGCGAGGGTGCAGGGGATGCCGGCCTTGGCCGCCGCCTTGGCGAGGCCGACCTCGCCGCCATAGCTGAGCAAGCCCGCCGTTCCGGTGGGGGCGATGGCGAACGGCATCTTGATGGTCTTGCCGAAGATCCTGGTCTCGAGGCCGCGGGTCGAGACGTTGGCCAGCACGTGGGTCTTCAGCTTGATGCCCTCGAAAGCGGCGCGGTTGTTGCGCAGCGCGACCTCGTCTTCGGCCCCCCGGTCGACAAATTCGAAAATGCCCCGGGGCAGTTTTCGCTTCGCCATCCGCCGCAGATCTTCGATGTTGTAAGCGCCAAGATTGTCCTCGGCCATGGCCACTCCCTCCGTCGGACCGCCGCGGGCCCTAAGCCTCGTCGCGGAAGTTGATCTCGATGGTGACGCCGTCGGGGTCGGCGAGGAAAAGCTGGTGCAGGGGCTGGCCGGGGACGTCGCGTTCACGATAGGCGATGCCGCGCTGCTTCAGCCGCGCCCGGTAATCGTCGAGGCCGCTGGCGCGAAAGGCGACGTGATCGATGGCGCCGGTGCCGGTGTCCTTGCCGCCGCCGCCGCCGACCAAATGGACGGCGGGGCGGTCGCCGCAATAGAGCCAGGCGCCCGGGCCATCGAAGGCCGGGCGCGGGCCGTCGGCAAGGCCGAGGATCTCGGTGTAGAAGGCGACCGAGGCGTCGAGGTCCGCCGTCATGATGGTGAAATGGTCGAGCGCGTCGACGGTCATCGCTCCTCTCCCTGGCTGTTTCCTGTGCTCACGGCTTGATTATGCACCATCCGCCGGCGCTGGTCTAACCGCCGGAAGCTGGTAAACTCCGCTCACCTAAGCCCCGGACAACGACATCGAGGGAGCATGAACCGATGACCAAGACCGTCGATTACTATTATGCCCTGGTCTCGCCCTGGACCTATCTCGGCGGGCCGAGGCTGGATGAGATGACCAGGCGCGCCGGCGCCACGGTCAACTACAAGCCGGTGGAGCTCCTCAAGGTCTTCGCCGTCTCGGGCGGGCTGCCCTTGGGTAAGCGTTCGGCCCAGCGCCAGGCCTACCGCCTGGTCGAGCTGGCGCGCTTCCGCGACCGTCTCGGCATGAAGATCAACCTCCATCCCGAATTCTTCCCGGCGTCGGATCATCTCGCCGGACGCATGGTCGTCGCCGCCACCCGGACCGAGGGCTGCGATCCCGGCAAGCTGACCAACGCCATGCTCGCCGCCGTCTGGGCCGAGGACCGCGACATCGCCGACGCCGAAACCTTGAAGGTGATCTGTGATGAGAACGCCATGGACGGCGAGGCCCTGCTGGCGGCGGCGGAAAGCGACGCGGTGAAGGAGGCTTACGACGCCAACACGGCGGAAGCGATCGAGCGCGGCGTCTTCGGCGCGCCGTGCTACATCTACGACGACGAGCCGTTCTGGGGCCAGGACCGCCTCGAATTCCTCGACCGCGCCCTGGCGAAGGACGGCGGTTGAGGCACGATCAAGGCGCCGTTGCCCGGTCGCAAGGCGCCCAAGATCACTTGGGAAAATTCACCCGACGATGATGGCGCCGGCGTCGGCGAGCTGGTCGATCTCCTCCGCTGAATAGCCGTATTCGGTCAGTACCTCGGCGGTGTGCTGGCCGAGCACCGGGGCGGCGCTTCTGACGCTGGCCGGCGTGCGCGAGAGCTTGACCGGCGGGCCGAGGGTCTTGACCTTGCCGGCGCGGCGGTGATCGACCTCCACCACCATCTTGCGCGCCAGCGTCTGGGGGTCTTGGTGCATCTCGCCGACATTCATCACCGGGCCCGCCGGCACGCCGGCGGCCTCCAGCTTGTCGAGCCATTCGGCGCTGGTCCGTTTGATGAAGTGCTCGTTCAGGATCTCTTCAAGTGCCGCGATGTTCTCCATGCGGTCGGGGTTCTCGCCAAAGCGGGGATCCTCGCCCAGCTCCGGCGTCTCCAGCACGCCGAGCAGCTTTCGCCAGTTGGCCTGGTTGGCGCCGCCGACGGTGATCCAGCCGTCGGCCGTCGGGAAGGCCTGATAGGGGGCGGCGACCGGCGAGCCGGTGCCCAACGGCCCCGGCGAGACGCCCGACGCCAGCGCCAGGGCGGACTGCCAGAAGGTGTGGGTGATGCCGGCCTCGAACAGCGAGGTGTCGACGCGCTGGCCGAGGCCCGAGTGCTGGCGCTCAAGCAGCGCGGCGAGGACGCCGAACGCGGCGAGGATGCCCGCCGTGATGTCGGTGATCGGCGCGCCGGCCTTGACCGGCGGGCGGTCCGGACCCTCGCCGGTGATGCTCATCAGCCCGCTCATGCCCTGGGCGATGAGGTCGAAGCCGCCCCTGTCGGCATAGGGGCCGGTACGCCCGAAGCCGGATATCTCGCAATAGACCAGCCCCGGGTTGGCCTCTTTCAACCTGTCGTAGCCGAGGCCGAGGCGCTCCATGGTGCCGCGGCGGTAGTTCTCGATCACCACGTCGGCGGTTTTGAGAAGCCGGCGCAGCACCTTCTTGCCGCCCTCGGTCTTCAGATCGACGGCGATGCCGCGCTTGTTGCGGTTCATCATCATGAAGGTCGGCGATTCGCCCTCGATATCGACGGTGGCGAAGCTCCGGGAATCGTCGCCTCCGGGGATCCTCTCGACCTTGATGACGTCGGCGCCGAAATCCGCCAGCAGCATGCCGCAGGCCGGCCCGGCCATGATGTGGGCGAGCTCGATGACGGTGACGCCGCCGAGAGGTCCCCTCGCCTCCGCCGCCACCTCAGCGCCCCTCGAACCGGGGCTTGGTCTTGGCGAGGAAGGCCTTGACACCGGTCTGGAAGTCCTCGGTGCCGTAACAGGCGTAACCCTCGTCCAACTCCTCCGCCGTTAGCGGCGCGGGCTCGGCCAGGCGGCGGGCGAACTTCTTGTGCCAGCGCGCCACCAGCGGCGCGCCGTCGGCGATACGCCTGGCGGCGGCGAGGGCCTCGGTCTCGACGTCGGCGTCGGCGACGACGCGGCTGACCAGCCCCATTTCCTTGGCTTCCTCGGCGCCGAACACCCGTCCCTCGAGCAATATCTCGAGCGCCGCCGATCGCCCGACGAGGCCGATCAGCACCTCGATCTCGGGATACGCCATCACCAGCCCCAGGCGGTTGATGGGGATGCCGAAGCGGCTCGATTCTCCGCAGATGCGGAGGTCGCAAAGCCCGGCGATCTCAAGACCGCCGCCGACGCAGATGCCCCGGATCATGGCGACGGTCGGGTGGCGGCAGGCGCGAATGGTATCAAGCGCCCCGTGGAGGATCTTGCCGTAGGCGCGGGCCTGTTCGACGTTGGACCGCTCGGTCTCGAATTCGGAGATGTCGTTGCCCGGCGAAAAGGACTTCACCCCGGCGCCGGTGACGACGATGCAGCGCACC
>JADFPK010000054.1 GCA_022562375.1 Pseudomonadota bacterium | reverse complement strand
CCTTGATGGCGGCGGGTTTTTTCGGGCCCCAGCCCGCCACCATCGCCGCGGTGACCGGCACCAACGGCAAGACCTCGGTGGTCTCCTTCCTGCGCCAGATCTGGTCGCGCCTCGACCGAAGGGCGGCCGGCCTCGGCACCCTTGGCCTCGACGCCCCGGATATCGACACCGCCGGCGTCACCGACCCGGGCGCGCTGACGACCCCCGATCCGGTGGCGCTGCACCGCTGCCTCAACGATCTCAAGCGGAGCGGCGTCGATCACCTGGCGCTCGAGGCATCGAGCCACGGGTTGGATCAGTGCCGTCTCGACGGCGTTCGGGTGACGGCGGCGGCCTTCACCAACCTCTCGCGCGATCATCTCGACTATCACGGCACCAAAGAGGCCTACCTCGCGGCCAAGGTCCGGCTGTTCGACACCATCCTGGCGCCGGGGTGCGTCGCCGTGCTCAACGCCGACGTCCCGGAATTCGGGCCGCTCAAGCAACGGTGCGAGGCGCGCGGGCACCGCATCATCGGTTTCGGGCGGAACGGCGAGGAGGTGAAAATGGTGGCACTCGAGCCCCTCGCCGACGGACTGAAGCTCGACCTCGAGATCGCCGGCAAGCGATTCGCCGCGACGCTCGGGTTGGTCGGCGATTTCCAGGCGATGAACGCGGTTTGCGCCCTCGCCCTCGCCCTCGCCACCGGCGAGGACGCCGAGGCGTCCGTCGGCGCGCTTGCCGAGCTTGAAGGGGCGCCCGGACGCATGGAGCTTGCCGCGCGCCACCCCAACGGCGCCGCCATCTACGTCGATTACGCCCATACCCCGGACGCCCTGGCCCAGGTCCTGGGCGCCCTCCGGCCCCATCTGCGCGGAAGGCTTGCCGTCGTCTTCGGCTGCGGCGGCGACCGCGACCCGGGCAAGCGCCCGGAGATGGGAAGGATCGCCACCGAGCTCGCCGATCTCGTCGTCGTCACCGACGACAACCCCCGCGGCGAGGACGCCGCCCTCATCCGCCGCCAGATCCTCGACGCCGCGCCCGGCGCGCGCGAGATCGGCGACCGCGCCCGGGCCATCGATGAGGCCGTCAACATCCTCGAGCCGGACGATATCCTGGTGGTGGCGGGCAAGGGTCACGAGACGGGCCAGATCGTCGGCGGTGAAATCATTCCCTTCGACGACCGCGATCAAGTGCGAAGCGCGGTCGCCGGCATCGGAGGCGCGTCATGATGGCGACGCCGGCGCCCGCCTTGTGGACCTCCGTCGAGGCCGACGCCGCGACCGGCGGTTACAGCACCGGCGCCTGGCAGGCCCGGGGCGTCTCCATCGACAGCCGCACGCTTCATCCCGGCGATCTCTTCATCGCCGTCAAGGGTCCCAAGTACGATGCCCACGAGTTCGTCGCCAGGACGTTCGAGGGCGGCTCGGCGGCGGCGATGGTCAGCCGCATCCCCCAGGGCCTGCCCGCCGACGCGCCGCTGTTGATCGTCAACGACACCATGAAGGGGCTCAACGATCTCGCCCGCGCCGCCCGCGCGCGCACCTCGGCCCACGTCATCGCCATTACCGGAAGCGTCGGCAAGACCAGCACCAAGGAAGCCCTCAAGGCGGTGCTCGCGCCCCAGGGCGTCACCGCCGCCAGCGAGGGCAGCTACAACAACCTTTGGGGCGTGCCGCTGTCGCTCGCCCGGATGCCGAGCGGCGCCGACTTCGGCGTCTTCGAGATCGGCATGAACCATCCCGGCGAGATCACGCCGCTGAGCAAGCTCGCCCGCCCCCATACCGCCCTCGTCACCACCATAAAAGGAGTGCACACGGCCTATTTCGGCTCGCTCTCGGAGATCGCCGCCGCCAAGGCGGAGATCTTCCGCGGCATGGACGGCGGCACCGCCATTTTGAATCGCGACGACGCGCATTTCGACGCCCTCGCCGGCGCCGCGAAATCCGAGGGTATCGGGCGCATCATCGGGTTTGGCGCCGGCGACGCCTGCGAAGCACGCCTGTTGGACTATCGGATCGAGCGCAACGGCAGCCGGGTCGAAGCCGAGATTTCCGGCCGCGTCCTTTCCTACCGGCTCGACGCGCCGGGACGCCACTGGGCGATGAACAGCCTGGCGGTGCTTGCCGCCGTCGAGGCCGCCGGTGGCGATGTCGAGGCCGCGGCCAAGGCGCTCAAGACGGTGAAAGCCCCCAAGGGGCGCGGCGACCAGCACCGGGTGCTCCTCGCCGGCGGCGCCTTCACCTTGCTCGACGAGAGTTACAACGCATCGCCGGCGTCGATGGCCGCCGCCTTCGAGGTCCTGGCCGCGGCCGAGACCGATGCCGGTGGGCGCCGCATCGCGGTTCTCGGCGACATGCTCGAGCTCGGTCCGGACTCGGCGAAGATCCACGCCGCCCTGGCCAAGGATCTCATCGACTTGGGGATCGACCTCGTATGCACCGCCGGCAAGGACATGGTGCATCTCCAGGACGCCCTGCCGCGCAAGATGCGGGGCGGGCACACCGGCAAGGCCGAAGAGTTGGCGCCCCGGGTCCGCAATCTGGTCAAGCCGGGCGACGTGGTCACGGTCAAGGGGTCGCGGGCAAGCGGCATGAGTTTCATCGTCGACGCGCTGCTCGGCGGCCAGGCGACCCCCAAAATCGCCGCCAACGACAACTGAGGAGGTCATACCCGGATGCTGTATCACCTTCTCTATCCCCTGTCCGATCAGATCGGCGTCTTCAACCTGTTCCGCTACATCACCTTCAGGACCGGCGGCGCGATCGTCACCGCGCTGATCGTCAGCTTCATCGTCGGACCGATCGTGATCAAATGGCTGCGCAAGCATCAACAAAATGGCCAGCCGATCCGCGCCGATGGGCCGGAGGAACACCTGCTGACCAAGCAGGGCACCCCCACCATGGGCGGCGTCATCATCCTCCTCGCCCTCGCCATCGGCACCCTTCTGTGGTCCGATCTCAGGAACGGTTATGTCTGGGCGGTGTTGATCGTGACCCTCGGGTTCGGCGCCATCGGCGCCGTCGACGACTATCTGAAACTGGTCCGCCAGAGCCACCACGGCCTGCCCGCCAGGCTCAAGATCATCGCCGAGATCCTGGTCGCCGCGACCACCGGCTTGTGGATCATGGAGGTCGCCGGCGCGCCTTTGTCGACCGGCCTCGCCATACCTTTCTTCAAGAACGTGCTGATCGACCTCGGTTGGGGGTTCCTGCCCTTCGCCATACTGGTGATGGTGGGGTCGTCGAACGCGGTCAACCTCACCGACGGGCTCGACGGGCTCGCCATCGGTCCGGTGATGATCGCCGCCGGCTGCTTCATCCTCATCGCCTATCTCACCGGCAACGTCGTCTTCGCCAATTATTTGCAGATTCAACTGGTGCCGGGCGCCGGCGAACTCGCCATCTTCTGCGGCGCCTTGGTCGGCGCGGGATTGGGCTTCCTCTGGTACAACGCCCCGCCCGCCATGGTGTTCATGGGCGACACCGGTTCGCTCTCGGTCGGCGGCGCCTTGGGCGCGATCAGCGTCATCACCAAACACGAACTGGTGCTCGTCATCATCGGCGGACTGTTCGTGCTGGAGACCGTCTCGGTGATCGTTCAGGTCGTCTCCTTCAAGCTCACCGGCAAGCGTGTCTTCCGCATGGCGCCCTTGCACCATCACTTCGAGAAGAAGGGCTGGGCCGAACCGACCATCGTCATCCGCTTCTGGATCATCGCGTCGATACTGGCGCTCGCCGGGCTGGCGACCCTGAAGCTCAGGTAAGGAGCGAGAGGCAGTCATGATTCCCTTACCTAGCGCGTCGGGCTCGAAGATCGCCGTGCTCGGCCTCGGCCACTCGGGGCTGGCGGCGGCGCGGGCGCTGGTCGCCAGCGGCGCCCGGGTGCTGGCGTGGGACGACGACGAGGACAAGCGCCAAGCGGCGGCGGCGGCCGAGGTGCCGATCGCCGATCTCAACGATACCGATCTCTCGGGCCTCGAGACCCTGGTGCTCAGTCCCGGGATTCCCCACACCCATCCCAGACCCCATGCGGTCGCGGCGAAGGCGCGCGCCGGCGGCATCGAGATCATCTGCGACATCGAGCTCATGGCGCGGGCCGAGACCGGCGCCCGCTTCATCGGCGTCACCGGCACCAACGGCAAATCCACGGTCACGGCGCTGATCGGCCACATCTTCGAGGCGGCCGGCGAGAAGGTGGCGATCGGCGGCAATTTCGGGCCGCCGGTGCTGGCGCTCGATCCGCTCGGCGCCTCGGGCACCTATGTCCTCGAACTCTCCTCCTATCAACTCGAGCTCATCTTCTCGGACATGTTCGACATCGCGGTGTTGATCAACATCTCGCCCGACCACATCGACCGTCACGGCACCATGGATGGTTACGTCGCGGCCAAGCGCCGGGTCTTCGATCGCGGCCACGCCAACGGCATCGCCGTCATCGGCGTCGACGACGGCCACTGCCGGGAGATCCGCGCCCTCCTCGAAGCCCGGGACGATCGCCGGATCATCCCCATCTCGGCCGACGGTGCGGTGGCCGGCGGGGTCTACGTGCTCGACGGCGAACTCTATGACGACACCGACGGCCGGAACGCGCGCATCGGGACGCTCGCCACCGCCAAGGCGCTTCCCGGAGCCCACAACTGGCAGAACGCGGCCGCGGCCTTCGCCGTCGCCCACGCCGCCGGAATCGGCGCCGATGACATCGTCGCCGCGCTTTCGAGCTTCCCCGGCCTTCCCCACCGCCAGGAGCTGGTCGGCACCGTCGATGGCGTCCGTTACATCAACGACAGCAAGGCGACCAACGCCGCCGCCGCGGCCAAGGCGCTGGCGTGCTATCGGGCGATCTATTGGATCGCCGGGGGCCAGCCCAAGGAAGGCGGCATCGCATCGCTCGAGCCCCTTTTCCCCAGCATCGTCCATGCCTTCCTCATCGGCGAGGCGGCGGAGACCTTCGCCCGATCCTTGGACGGCAAGGTCGCCTATACCATCGCCGGCGAGCTTGGAACCGCCCTCGATGGCGCCCGCCGGCGCGCCGCAAGCGAGGCCCGCGCCGGCGCCGTCGTCCTGCTTTCCCCGGCCTCGGCGTCGTTCGACCAGTTCGCCAATTTCGCCGCCAGGGGCGACGCCTTCCGCCGCTTGGTGCTGGCGTTTGCCGGTAAGCCCGAGGGAACGGAGCGGCGCCAATGATCGGCTTCGCACGCACCGACAACTCCGTCCTCAGCCGTTGGTGGTGGACGGTCGACCGCTGGACCTTGGCGGCTCTCTTGACGCTGATGTGTTTCGGCCTGATGTTGACCCTGGCGGCGTCACCGGCGGTGGCCGAGCGTATCGGCCTCGATTCCTTTCATTTCGTGCGCCGCCAGTCGGCCTTCCTGGCGCCGACCTTGCTCACCGTCCTCGCCATCTCGTTGCTGAGCCCCCGTGACGTGCGCCGTCTCGGCACCATCGTCTTCGCCGTGGCGCTGGTCCTCTTGGCGCTGACCCTCGTCGCCGGCACCGAAATCAACGGCGCCAAGCGGTGGCTCGACATCTTCAGCCTGTCCCTGCAGCCCTCGGAGATCATCAAGCCGGGCTTCGCCGTGCTCTCCGCCTGGATGATCTCGGCCGGCCGGCTCCATGGCAATTTTCCCGGCTACCTGATCGTCGCCGGGCTCTACCTCCTGGTCATGGCGTTGCTGCTGATGCAGCCCGACATGGGCATGGCCGGCGTCATCTCGGCGGTGCTGTTCGCGCAGTTCTTCCTTGCCGGGCCGCCGCTATTGTGGGTCGGGCTGGTCATCGTGCTGGGCCTGACCGCCCTCGTCGGGGCGTACTACGCCTTTCCCCACGTCGCCAGCCGCGTCGACAGTTTCCTCGACCCCAGCGTCGGCGACAGCTACCAGGTGAACACCGCGCTCGAGGCCTTCATGAACGGCGGCGTGCTGGGGCGCGGTCCCGGCGAAGGCACGGTCAAGGAGATCCTTCCCGACGCCCACAGCGACTTCATATTCGCCGTCGCCGGAGAGGAACTCGGCCTATTCGCCTGTCTCGTGATCGTGGCGTTGTTTGCCTTCGTGGTGCTGCGCGGATTTTCCCGCATGCTCCAGGAAAACAACCTGTTCGTCCTGCTCGCCGTCACCGGGCTGTTGGTTCAGTTCGGCTTGCAAACGGCGATCCACATGGCGACGACGCTGAAGCTGATGCCGACCAAGGGCATGACACTGCCGTTCATCTCCTATGGCGGTTCGTCGCTCTTCGGCATCGCCCTGGCCATGGGCATGGTGCTGGCCCTGACCCGGCGGCGTGTCGGCCCGAGAGGGGTGTGATGGCGGCCGAAACCGACACCCTCAGGGTCAACCCCATTATCCTGGTCACCGGCGGCACCGGCGGCCATGTGTTCCCGGCCCAGGCCCTGGCCGCGGAATTGCAGGGACGCAACTGCACGCTGGCGTTTTTCACCGACCGGCGCGGCGCCGCCTGGGGCGATGAACTCACGGGGGTCGACTACCACCACATCCGCGCCGGCCAGGTCACGGCCGGCGGCCTGATCGCCCGCGCGCGGGGCAGCCTGGCGCTGGGCTTCGGGCTGCTCAAGGCGCGCCGGCTGTTGCGCGAACTCAAGCCCAACATCGTCGTCGGCTTCGGCAGCTACGCCTCGGTTCCGGCGATGATAGCGGCGACCCGGCTTGACATTCCCACCGTGATCCACGAACAGAATGCGCTTCTCGGGCGCGCCAATCGGCTGCTCGCCCCCCACGTCACCGCCATCGCCACCTCCTTCCCGCACGTCGCCGGGATCGAGCCCGAGGACCAAGACAAGGTCCGTCTGACCGGCAATCCGGTGCGCGAGAGCATTCGGGCGCTGGCCGAAAAACCCTATCCGCCGCTGACCTCGAGCGGGCCGATCCATCTGCTGGTGCTCGGCGGCAGTCAGGGGGCCACCGTGTTCAGCGAGGTGATCCCCGAGACCCTCTCGCGGTTGACCAAGGAAATGCGGGGGCGCCTCAAGATCAGCCAGCAATGCCGGCCGGAGGACATCGATAAGGTCAGCGCCACCTACGAGCGTCTTCGCCTCAAGGCCGAACTCGCCACCTTTTTCGAGGATATGCCCGAACGGCTCAGCCAGGCCCATTGCGTGATCAGCCGGGCCGGCGCCTCGACCACGGCCGAACTGACCGCCGCCGGCAGACCGGCGATCCTGGTGCCCTACCCTCACGCCGCCGGCGATCATCAGACCATCAACGCCCGCGCCATCGAGGCCGCCGGCGCCGCCGTGGTGATGCCGGAAGCGAATTTCACCCCCCAGACCCTTTCGGCCCGTCTCAAACTGCTGCTCAGCTATCCGATCGACCTCGGCCGCATGGCCGAGCGCGCCGCCAAAATCGGCCGGGTCAACGCGGCGGCGACGCTGGCGGATCTGGTCATTGGCATGTGCCCCATCAACGGCCGGGAGACGCCGGCGCCCGATCCGGGTCGGAGCGGAAGGGAGGCGGCGGCATGAGGGCACTGCCACTTTCCATCGGCACCATCCACTTCGTCGGCATCGGCGGCATCGGCATGAGCGGCATCGCCGAGATACTCCATAATCTCGGCTATACGGTTCAGGGCAGCGACGTGGCCGAGAACGCCAATGTCAAACGCCTCACCGAGATCGGTATTCCCGTCTCCATCGGCCATGACGCCGGCAATTTGGGCGATGCCCAGGTGGTGGTGGTCTCCTCCGCCATCAAAATGGACAACCCCGAGGTCATCGCCGCCAATGCCCGGCTCATCGCCGTCGTGCGGCGCGCCGAGATGCTGGCCGAGCTCATGCGGCTCAAATGGTCGATCGCGGTCGGCGGCACCCATGGCAAGACGACGACCACCTCCCTGGTCGCGGCGATGCTCGAGCTCGCCGGCCTCGACCCGACCGTGATCATCGGCGGCATCCTCAACGCCTATGGCTCGAACGCGCGGCTCGGCGCCGGCGACTGGATGGTGGTCGAAGCCGATGAATCGGACGGCACCTTCGTCAAGCTCAACGCCACCATCGCGGTGGTCACCAACATCGATCCCGAGCACCTGGATTTCTACGGTGATTTCGATGCCCTGCGCCAAGCCTTCGTATCCTTCACCGAGAACATCCCGTTCTACGGTTTCGCGGCGATGTGCATCGACCACCCCGAGGTCCAGGCGATGATCCCGCTGATCTCGGACCGCAAGATCGTGACCTACGGCATGAGCGCCCAGGCGGACGTCCGCGCCGTCGATATCGCCATCACCGAAGCCGGCACCGTGTTCGACGTCATGATCGCCGATAGGAACACCGACACGATCAGAACGCTCGAGCGGATCGAGCTCGCCATGCTCGGCGAGCACAATGTCCAGAACGCCCTGGCCGCCATCGCGGTGGCCAGCGAGATGGGGATCACCGATGAGGTGCTGCGCCAGGCCCTGGCCGAGTTCTCCGGCATCAAGCGCCGCTTCACCAAGACCGGGGAGTTTGCCGGCATCACCGTGATCGACGATTACGGCCATCACCCGGTCGAGATCACGGCGGTGCTGAAGGCGTCGCGGGCGGCCTATGGCGGCAGCATCATCGCCGTCGTCCAGCCCCACCGTTACTCGCGGCTAGAGGCGCTGTTCGAGGACTTCTGCACCTGCTTCAACGACGCCGATACCGTCATCGTCGCCGATATCTACGCCGCCGGCGAGACGCCGATCGAGGGCATCAGCCGGGACCGCCTGATCGAGGGCCTGCGCACCCACGGCCATCGCAACGTCGTCGCGCTGGATAATCCCGAAGCCCTGGCGCCCCTCGTCCACGACATCGCCAAGCGCGGCGACCTGGTGCTTTGCCTCGGCGCCGGCTCCATCACCAACTGGGCCCAGGCCTTGCCCGGCGAGCTCGAGCGCCTCGCCGGCGAGGCGGGACATTCGGGCGCGAGGGCGCGGAAATGATGCCCGGGATCAAACGGAGCGACGCCCTGATCGACCGCCTGCCCGAGGTGCGCGGACGGTTGAGCGAGAACGCCGATTGCTCACGCATCACCTGGTTCAGGGTCGGCGGCGCCGCCGAGGTCATGTTCCGGCCGGTGGATTTGGACGATCTCGTCGGCTTCCTCGCGGCCAAACCGGCAGATGTGCCGGTGACGGTGATCGGTGTCGGGTCGAACATCATCGTCCGCGACGGCGGTATCGGCGGCGTCGTCATCCGATTGGGCCGGGGATTCGCCAAGATCGGGATTTCCGGCGCCGAAGTCACCGCCGGCGCCTCGGCGATGGATGTCAACGTCGCCATGGCGTGCCGCGATTCCGGCGTCGGCGGGCTCGAGTTCCTGTGTGGCATCCCCGGCACCATCGGCGGCGCGCTCGCCATGAACGCCGGCGCCTATGGCGCCGAGATGAAGGACGTGACGGTTTTGGCCACGGCGGTGGACTCCGGCGGCGAGGTGCACGAGATCCGGCGCCAGGAGCTGGGATTTTCCTACCGCCACTCGGCCCTCCCGGAGGATTGGGTCTTCACCGGCGCCGTGCTCAGGGGCGAACCCGGCGAGACGCGGGACATCGCCCGGCGCATGAACGAGATCAAGCAGGCGCGGAATGCGACCCAGCCGGTGCGCATGCGAACCGGCGGCTCCACCTTCGTCAATCCCTCGGTCGCGGAGGCCAAAGGCCGAAAGGCATGGCAGCTGGTCGAGGCCGCCGGTTGCCGGGGATTGCGGATCGGCGGCGCCATGGTGTCCGAACAGCACTGCAACTTCCTGATCAACACCGGCGACGCCACCGCCGCCGACATCGAGGCGCTCGGCGAAGA
>JADFPK010000053.1 GCA_022562375.1 Pseudomonadota bacterium | reverse complement strand
CACGATGGAATATCTCGTCGACCAGTCGAAGCGCGTGGACAGCTATCAGAACCCACTGCTGGCCCGAAGCGATCTCGAACCGGAGCTGGTGAAGCGCATGTACTGGTGGGTCTCGGCGGCGATGCGCAAGCACATCATCGCCAATTTCGACATCGATCAGACCGAGCTCGACATCTCTCTCGAGGCGACCGCCAAGGACCTCGTCGAGGAGGCCTCCACCGAACTCGATAAATTATCGAAATCCGCCGAGATCGCCGATCGCCTGGCGGAGATCGACGAGATATCGCCCCAGTTGCTGATCGAGGTCCTGCGCCAGGGCGAGGTGCCGCTGTTCGAGGCGATGTACGCCAAGCTCACCGGGCTCAGGCCCAAGCTCGTCCGTCGCATAGTCTACGAGCCCGGCGGAGAGGCGCTTGCCGTCGCCTGCAAGGCGGTGGGAATAGACAAGCCGAATTTCGCATCCTTGTTCATGCTGACCCGCAAGGCCCACGCCAAGGACAAGGTCATCAGCCCACGCGAGTTGACCCCGGTGCTCGAGTTCTTCGAAACCATCAAACCGGAACAGGCAGCCGCGCTACTCGAAAGATGGCGGCGCGATCCCGACTACCTCGACTCCATCAGGGCACTCGAGTCCCCGGAGGGCAAGGATGACAAAAACTAGACCGTCATCCCGGGCTGCCGCCGATTCGATCGTCCTGCTGGGCGGTGAAGCCGGTGCCGTGGCCGCCGATAACGCGCGCGAAACGACCGGGCGAGAGACCGGCGATGTCCTCCACCCGGCGCCGGTATCCGGTCACCCGCCCGAGGCCTTGCAGCTGCTCGACAGCGGCCCGCCGATGTTCCTGGCCGATCTTGACGGCAACATCATCTACGCCAACCGCCAGTACCGCCGCTTCGCCGAAGCCAACGCCTTCGACCGGATCGGCACCGCCGTGGCCCTTAGTCCGGCCTTTCCCATCGACGACGTCATCCGCGAAATAGAGGTTTCGGGCCAGCCGATCGAACGCGAGGAGATCATCGAGATCCAGGGACATCCCCGATACCTCGGCGCGCGCTACATTCCCATTTACGACGAAGCCGATGAACTAAGCGCCGTCGGCGGGATCTATCAGAACGAAACCGCCCTGACGGCGGCGCGTCTTCGGGCAAAGACGGCGGAGGCCCGGTTCGAAGACATCTCGCGGCTGGTATCCGATTGGATCTGGGAGACCGATCCGCGCTTCAATCTGACCTTCGTGTCCGCCCGCATCCTCGAGACCCTCAGGCTGCATCCGCGCACCGTCTGGGGCACCAACCTGTTCGACCTTGGCGCCTTCAAGCAGCCCGACGGCGAGAACGCCGGCGAACTTCCCGGTCTATCGACACGCTCGCCCTTCCGCGACCTCCCCTTCGAGATCACCAGCGGCGAGGGCGAGAAGCGGCTGTTCCGCCTCAGCGGCTTGCCGGTGTTCGACGACGATACCGGGGCCTTCGAAGGGTTTCGCGGCACGGCGGAAGACATCACCGCCGAGACCGAGGCCGGTGAACGCGCGCTCAGGTCGGAGCAATGCCTGAGCGCCGCGATCGACAATATTTCGGAAGGCTTCGCCCTGTTCGGCGGCGACGGCCGGCTGGTTCTGTGCAACGACCAACTGCGCCTTTATTTCTCCGACATATCCGCCCATCTCGACCCCGGCACGCCCTTCATCCAGTTCGCCCACGCCATTAGGACACTTGTCACCGGCGAGACCACGGGCAACCTCGATGCGTGGATCGAGAACCACGCCAACGGTTCCCCGCCGGGGTCGCTGGAACTCAATCTCAGGGACGGGCGCTGGCTCAAGGTAAGCGAACGCGCCAACCAGGACGGGGGAACGGTCGCCATCCTGAGCGACATCACCGAGTTGAAGGAGCGCGAAGAGGCGCTCAGGGCGGCGAGGGACCTGGCGGAACAGGCCAGCCGCTCGAAAGGCGAGTTCCTGGCCAATATGAGCCATGAACTGCGCACGCCCTTGAACGCCATCATCGGATTCTCCGAGGTCATGAAGAACCAGGTGTTCGGCCCGATGGACAACGAACGCTACCTCGGCTATACGGCGGACATCATCGACAGCGGCCAGCATCTTCTCGGCATCATCTCCGACATCCTCGAGGTGTCGAAAGCCGCGGGCGGCAAGCTGGAGTTGGACGAGGAAGAGGTCGATGTGGCGGCGGTGTGCGATGGCGCGGCGCGTCTGTTTACCCAGCAGACCCTGGAGCGCGGCATCGAGATGACCGTAAAGACGGCGGACTATCTGCCGCCGCTTCGCGCCGACAAGACCAAGATCAAGCAGATACTGCTCAACCTCATCTCCAACGCCGTCAAATTCACTCCCGAAGGCGGCGAAGTCACGGTAACGGCGCGAATAGACGGGGACGGGGCGCTGATCCTCGCGGTCGCGGACACCGGGATCGGCATCGCCGAGGAGGACATGGCCAAGGTGGTATCGGCCTTCGGCCAGGTCGCCAGCAGCCAGACGCGAAACCACGAGGGTATGGGACTGGGCCTGCCGCTGACCATGGCCCTGGTGGAATTGCACGGCGCCACCCTGGAGCTCGACAGCGCGCCAGGCAAGGGCACCACGGCGACGGTCCGCTTCCCGTCAAGCCGCGTCATTTCCTAGTCCTTACCCACCGAACACCCTTAACCCACCATTTCCAGCGCGGCGACGCCCGGCAGTTCCTTGCCCTCGAGCCATTCGAGGAAGGCGCCGCCGGCGGTGCTGACATAGCTGAAGTCCCCGGCGACGCCGGCCTGGACGAGCGCGGCGACGATGTCGCCGCCGCCGGCGACGCTCAGGAGGCCGCCGCCGCCGGTGCGCTCGGCGACGGCCCGGGCGAGAACGGTGGTGCCGGCGTCGAACGGCGGCAACTCGAAGGCGCCGAGGGGACCGTTCCACACCAGTGTCCGCCACCGCAGAAGCCTCAGGATCAGATCGTCGACCGTCGCCGGTCCGATATCGAGGATCATGGCGTCCGCCGGCACCTTGTCGATGGCGACGGTTTGGCATTGCGCATGTGCCTTGAACTCGCGCGCGATCACGGCGTCGGTGGGGAGGACGATCTCGGGACCGCCGGATTTGGCTGCTTCCATGATGGCGCGCGCGCTTGGCGCCATCTCCCGCTCGCATAGCGAGGCGCCGATATCGACGCCGGCGGCGAAGAGGAAGGTGTTGGCCATGGCGCCGCCGATCACCAATGTGTCCACCTTGGCGGCGAGATTGCCGAGGAGATCGAGCTTGGTCGACACCTTGGCGCCGCCGATCACCGCCGCCACCGGCCGTTCGGGCGCGCCGAGCGCCTTGTTCAGGGCCCAGAGTTCGGCCTCCATCAGCCGGCCGGCGAAGGCCGGCAGCAGCCGGGCGATCGCCGCGATCGAGGCGTGGGCGCGGTGCGCCGTGGCGAAGGCGTCGTTGACGTAGACCTCGCCAAGCGAAGCGAGATCGGCGGCGAAGGCGGCGTCGTTGGCCTCTTCCCCGGCGTGGAAACGCAGATTCTCGAGAAGCGCGAACTCGCCATCGCCGAGCTTGGCCACCACCGCCCGGGCCTCGGCGCCGATACAATCGCCGGCGAAGGCCACGATCCGGCCCAATGCCGCGGCCAACTCGGGCGCGATGGGGGCAAGGGAGAGGGCCGGATCGGCCTTGCCCCCGGGCCGGCCGAAGTGGGACATGACGATCACCCTGGCGCCCTTGGCGGCGAGTTCCGTCAGGGTCGGCGCCAGACGCGCGATCCGCGTCCCGTCCGTGACCTTGCCATCATTCATCGGAACGTTGAGGTCGGCGCGCACCAACACGCGCTTGCCGGCGACATCGGCCTCATCGAGGGTGAGGAAACCGGCCATGGGGTTTAGGCCTTAAGCGCGATCAGCGAAGCTTGCCGAGAAGCACCGCGACGTCGGCCATGCGGTTGGCGAAACCCCATTCGTTGTCGTACCACGACAAGATCCTGACGAGCCGTCCGTCGACGACCTGGGTCTGGGTGAGGTCGAAGATCGAGCTCGCGGGGTTGTGGTTGAAGTCGGTGGACACCAGCGGCACGTCGTTGATGTCCAGTATCCCCTTGAGCTTGCCGTTGGCGGCGCGGACGATGGCGTTGTTGATCTGCTGTTCCGTGGTCCGTTTCTTGGCGACAAATGTCAGATCGACGAGCGACACATTGGCCGTCGGCACCCGCAGCGCCGTGCCGTCGAGCTTGCCGGCGAGCCCGGGCAGCACCAGGCCGACGGCGCGCGCGGCGCCGGTCGAGGTCGGGATGATGTTGAGCGCCGCCGCCCGCGCCCGGTGCAAATCGTTGTGCAGGGTGTCCTGGATGCGCTGATCGCTGGTATAGGCGTGCACCGTGGTCATGAACCCGCGGGCAATGCCGACGGCGCGGTCGAGCACGAAGGCCACCGGCGCCAGGCAGTTGGTGGTGCAGGACGCGTTGGAGACGATCCGGTGGCTTTTGCGCAGCTTGTTGTGATTGACCCCCAAGACCACGGTGATGTCCTCGCCACTCGCCGGGGCGGAGATCAGCACCCGCTTGGCGCCGGCCTCGAGGTGCTTGCCGGCCGCCTCGCGGCTGGTGAAGAGGCCGGTGCATTCGAGCAGCACGTCGATACCGAGCTTTTCCCAGGGCAGGTCCGCCGGGTCGCGTTCGGCGAACACCTTGATCGTGCCGGCGCCGATGTTGATGCCCGTTTTCGTCGTCCTGACCTTGCCGGGAAAGCGCCCGTGCACCGAATCGTAGCGCAACAGATGGGCATTGACCTCGACCGAGCCGAGGTCATTGAGGGCGACGACGTCGATGCCCCTTCGCCGCCTCTCGTGGATCGCACGCAACACCAAACGGCCGATCCGGCCGAAGCCGTTGATCGCCACCCGAACCGCCATAATCCTTCTCCCCGTAAGTTGCCGGCCGAAAGCCTTCTACCTGGCCGCCGATCCGGCCTTGAGACATTGCCGCGCCGCCTCGGCGACGGCCTCGGCGGTGATGCCGAAATGGGCGTAGAGATCCGCCGCCGGGGCCGAGGCGCCGAAGCCGCCCATCCCCACCATCGCGCCGTCGGCGCCGATGTAGCGGTCCCAGCCCATCGGGCTCGCCGCTTCGACGGCGACGCGGACGGCGCCGGCGCCCAGCACCCGGGCCCGGTATTCTTCGGTCTGCGCCTCGAACAGTTCCCAGCACGGCATCGAGACCACCGAGGCGTCGATCCCATCTGCGCGCAAGATCTCCCTCGCCCCGAGGGCGATGGCGACCTCCGAGCCGGTGGCCAAGAGCGTCACCCGCCCCTCATCGCCGGCCTCCCCAACGCCGGCCTCGAGATCGGCGGGCGCCAGGACATAGGCGCCCCGCGCGCATAAATTCTCCTCGCCCGCCTCCGCGCGCACCGGCTCCAGGTTCTGGCGGGTCAGCGAGATGACCGAGGGGGAGGCGCGGTTCTCCAGCGCCAACGCCCAGCATTCCGCCGTCTCGACGGCGTCGGCGGGGCGGAAGACCATGAGGTTGGGCATCGCCCGCAGGGACGCCAGGTGCTCGACCGGCTGATGGGTCGGGCCGTCCTCGCCAAGGCCGATGGAATCATGGGTCATGACATAGATCACGCCGAGCCCCATGAGGGCGGCGAGGCGGATCGCCGGCCGGCAGTAATCGGTGAACACCAGGAAGGTGCCGCCATAGGGGATCAGCCCCTTGTGCAGCGCCATGCCGTTCATCACCGCCGCCATGGCGTGCTCGCGCACCCCGTAATGGATGTAGCGTCCGGAGAAGTCCTCGGGCGTGATGACGGCCTCGACCTTGGTCTTGGTGTTGTTCGACCCGGTTAGGTCGGCGGAACCGCCGATCATCTCGGGGATCTCGGCGGTGAGGATCTCGAGCACCTCCTGGGACGCCTTGCGCGTCGCCATCGGCGCGCCGGCGCCCGCCAGCTTTTGCTTGCACTCAGCCACGGCGTCGGCGAAACCGGCGGGCAGCTCACCCGCCTGGAGGCGGGCGAACGCCGCGCGTTCATCTGCATCGAGCGCCTCCAGGCGGCGGCGCCAATCGCCCCGCCCGGCGGCGCCGCGCGCCCCTGCCTGGCGCCAGGGGTTGAGGATTTCGTCGGGGACGGCGAAGGGCGGATGGGGCCAGCCCAGCGCCTCGCGCGCGCCGGCGATTTCCTCGGCGCCCAAGGGGGCGCCGTGGGTCGCCGCCGTCCCGGCCTTGGTCGGCGCGCCGAAGCCGATGGTCGTCCGACACGCGATCAGCGACGGCGCCGGCGAGGACTTGGCCGCCGCGATGGCGGCGTCGACGGCCTCTGGATCGTGCCCGTCGACCTGGGCGATGTCCCAGCCATAGGCTTTGAAGCGGGCGAGCGGGTCGTCCGATACCGTCAACGAGGTCGGCCCGTCGATGGAGATGCCGTTGTCATCGAACAGCACGATGAGCTTGGCGAGGCGAAGATGGCCGGCGAGCGACGCCGCCTCGTGCGAGATGCCCTCCATCAAACAGCCGTCGCCGACGATCACGTAGGTGTTGTGATCGACGATTTCGGGTCCGAAGCGGGCCTGCAGCATCCGTTCGGCCAGCGCCATGCCGACGGCGTTGGCCAACCCCTGGCCGAGCGGTCCGGTCGTCGTCTCGATGCCCCTGGCGGCGCCGTATTCGGGGTGGCCGGCGGTGCGGCTCCCGAGTTGGCGGAAGCGCTCGATCTCCGCCATCGTCATGTCCTCGTAGCCGAGCAGATAGAGCAGGGCGTAGAGCAGCATCGAGCCGTGCCCGGCCGAGAGGACGAAGCGGTCCCTATCGGGCCAGCCAGGGTCGGCGGCGTCGAATTTCATATGCCGGGTAAAGAGGACGGTGGCGGCGTCGGCCATGCCCATCGGCATGCCGGGATGGCCCGACTTGGCCTTCTCCACGGCGTCCATGGCGAGCGCCCTGATGGCGTTGGCCATCTCCCGGGGACCGGCGCCAGGCGCCGTCGCATCGCTGGTTTCTCTTCCTTCGTCCGGCAGACTGCTCACGGCTGCGATCGCCCCCCTTCGTCATCGATTCGGCGTTCAGAGTGATAGAAGGTTGATAAGCAATCGCGCGCCGATAGGCAACGAACAATCGGCCAAAAGCGGGCGACCGGCGCCGCGGGCCCGGATCACAGGCTCCGTCACGCCGCCGCCGCGCCCCGCGCGCTGCCCTGCGCGGCGTGAAAAAAGCGTAGAGGGGCGAAGAATATGCGGCTGGCGCGTCGAGAAAAAGAACTTGCATGGATTATCTAAATTAAGTATTTTTGACGCGGTCCATTGTTTCAGTATGATCGCCCTCTCAGCCCGTCGGCCTTCCCGCCGGCGGGCTTTTTTTCTGGTTCCGCCAACGGGCCTCGCCAGGCGACGGACGGGGCCGCCTCTCCTTTGCTTCCCTGGCACTTCCCTGGCGCTTCCCTCGCCCTCAATCCTTTTGCTTCTCTTTCCGTTCCGACATAAGAAAGGGGCGGCGCGGCCGAAGACGAAGCCCGGCGACACGTATATTAGGAATCCGATGGCGGAAAAACGCATCCTGGTGGGCGGGCCCTACTTCGAGGATTTCGAGGTCGGCCAGGTCTTCGACGACGTGCCGGGCGTGACCCTGACCGAGGGTCACGCGGCGCTCCATCAGGCCCTCTTCGGCGACCGGCTGCGCCTGGCGCTCGACGCCACCTTGAGCGAAGCCATCACCGATTGCCCCCGTCCCCTCGCCCATCCGATGCTGGTCTGCAATACCGCCATCGGCCAGACCACCGTGGTCTCGCAAAGGGTCAAGGGCAACCTGTTCTACCGCGGACTGGTGATGGCGCGCCCGGTGTTCATCGGCGACACGCTGAGGACGACCACCAGGATCGTCGGCTTGCGCCAGAACACGCCCCGCCCCGGCAGGCCCGCCACCGGATTGGTGGCGCTCGAGATGGAAGTGACCAACCAGGACGATGCGAAGGTGCTCCATTTCTGGCGCTGCCCGATGATCGCCTGCCGCGACCCGGAAGCCCGGACCGGGCATGAGGACAGTTTCGACGCCATCCCCGAGGACATCGCGCTGGATAAGCTGAAGGCGGCGGTGCCTACGGAGTGGCGCCTCGATCTCTTCCGCCGGCGCGCGCCCGGCGGGCATTTCACCGACATCGAGGCCGGCACCGTCTACGACATCGCGCCGCGCGACGTCGTCACCTCGGCGCCCGAACTGGTACGCTCCGGCCTCAACCTCGCCATGGGACACCTGGACGCGCATGAGAGCGTCTACGGCGTCCGGCTGGTCTATGGCGGGCACGTCATCGGCCTGGCGGCGGCCCAGGCCGTGCGCGCGCTGCCCAACCTGGTGACCATCATCGCCTGGCGAAGCTGCGAACACACCGCGCCGGTGTTCGAGGGCGACACGCTCGGGACCGAACTGACGGTGGAGAACACCCACCCCATGGACGGCGGCCACGGCCTTATCGATCTTCGCTGCGTGACCCGCGCCGAACGCGGCGTCGAAGCCGTCAGGGCCGGCATGGAAGCCGGCAAGGAGGACGACGTGCTGGATTGGCGCTTCGTCGCGTTGATGGCGTAAGGGACCGACCATGGCGGCGATACTCGAGGGAATGCGTATCGTCGAGGGCTCGGCCTTCGTGGCGGCGCCGCTCGGCGGCATGACTCTGGCGCAGCTCGGCGCCGAGGTGATCCGGTTCGATCCCATCGGCGGCGGCCTGGACATCGGACGCTGGCCGCTGACGGGCGATGGCAAGAGCCTGTTCTGGGCCGGCCTGAACAAGGGCAAGCGCTCCATCACCATCGATCTCGGCTCGGCCGAGGGCCAGGAGATCGCCACCGCGCTGATCACCGCGCCGGGCGCCGACGCCGGCATCTTCCTGACCAATTTCCCCGCCCGCGGCTGGCTCGATTACGACCGGCTGGCGGCCAGGCGGGCGGATTTGATCATGGTCAACGTTATCGGCAATCCCGATGGCTCCAGCGCCGTCGATTACACCGTCAACTGCGCCGCCGGTTTTCCCTTCGTCACCGGGCCGGAAGCATCCGAGGGGCCGGTCAACAACGTTTTGCCGGCCTGGGACTGCATCACCGGGATGACGGCGGCCGTCGGCATCCTCGCCGCCGAACGCCGGCGCAGATCGACCGGCGAGGGGCGATTGGTGCGGCTTGCGCTGTCGGACGTCGCCATGGCCATGGCCGGCAACCTCGGTTACATCGGCGAGGTCCGCATCAACAGGCAAGAGCGGGGCCGGTACGGCAACTACCTTTACGGCGCTTTCGGGCGCGATTTCGCCACCGGGGACGGCAAGCGGATCATGCTGATCGCCCTCACCGGGCGCCAATGGCGGGGCCTGATCAAGGCGACCGGGCTCGGGGATAGCTTCGCCGAGATCGGCCGGCGCCAGGGTCTCGACCTCGATGACGAGGGGGATCGCTTCAAGGCGCGCGAAGCCATCGCCGGCGCGCTCGAGCCCTGGATCGGCGCCCGCGGCTTTGATGACGTCGCCAAGGCCTTCGACGCCGAGGGGGTGTGCTGGGGGCCCTATCAGACCTTCAAGCAGATGGTCGAGAACGACCCCCGCGCCTCGGCCGCCAACCCCATGTTCCAGGAGATCGAGCAGCCCGGCATCGGCGCCTATCCGGCGCCGGCATCGCCGCTCGACTTCACCGGGCTGGAAAGGGGAGAAGTGGCGCCGGCGCCCGAACTCGGCCAGCATACGGACGAGATTCTGGACGCCGTCCTCGGCCTTTCCGGGGCCGAGATCGCCAGGCTCCACGATAGGGGCGTGGTGGCCGGCCTCGGATAGG
>JADFPK010000266.1 GCA_022562375.1 Pseudomonadota bacterium | reverse complement strand
TGCTCGACGAAGGCCGCGCCCTGGTGATCGCCCTCAACAAGTGGGATATCGTCGAGCACGGCGCCAAGGCATTGTCAAAATTCCGCGACCGGTTGGCGACCTCCCTGCCCCGCGCCAGGGGCGCGCCCCATGTCTGCATCTCGGCGCTCACCGGACGCCGGCTGGACCAACTCATGGACGGCGTCTTTTCGGCTTACGAGGTCTGGAACCGGCGGGTGCCCACCGCCCGGCTCAATCACTGGCTCATCGAGGCGACCCGCCGTCACCCGCCGCCGGTGGCGTCCGGCAGGCGGCTGCGCCTTCGTTACATGACCCAGGTCAAGGCGCGTCCACCGACCTTCGTGGTGTTCGCCAGCCGGTCGGCGGGACTGCCCGAAAGCTATCTCCGCTATCTCGCCAACAGCCTCAGGAAGACCTTCGAGCTTCCCGGCGTCCCCATCCGCCTGCATGTGCGCAAGGGCAAGAACCCCTATGTGAAGAATAAGGGCACGAAACCCTATGCGAAGAAAAGATAATACCAGCGAGCCGATGAAGACCTTCATCGGCTCGCTGGCAAGCGCGACCGCGCGCCCGCGGCTTAGCTGAGGAAAGCCAAGCGGGCGGACGCCCGCGCCCGGCGCTTGAGGAAATAGGCGAGCCCGGTCATGGGCTCGCCGGTATAACAGGGCTAAAGCGCCTGGACGATTTCGCCGTGGCGGGTCGAGGCCGCCTCGGCGAGCTCGACGAAGGTATCGGTGATCTCGTCCGCCTGCCTTAACGTCATCGGGTCTTCGCCGGGAAAGGCCTCGGCGCGCATCGACGTGCGCAGCGCCCCGGGGTTCACCAGATTGACCTTCACCGGCGTTTTCGTCACCTCCCCGGCCCAGGTCTTGACCATCGCCTCGAGCGCCGCCTTGGAGGTGGCGTAGGCGCCCCAATAGGGGTGCGCCCCGTCGGCGGCGCCCGAGGTCACGAAGATGGCGCGGCCCGAATCGGACGCCCGGAGCAGCGGATCGAAGCTCCGGATCAATCGCCAGTTCGCCGTCAGGTTGACGGCGATGACCCGGTCCCAGACTTCGCTGTCGATATGGCCCATGGGGCTGAGCGTGCCGAGGATGCCGGCGTTGCCGACGAGCACGTCGATGTGCCCGAAGCGCTGGGCCAGCGCCGCCCCCATCTCGTCGATGCGGTCGAACTCGGTGAGGTCGATCGGTACCAGGGTGGCGGCCCCGCCGGCGGCGCGGATGGCGTCGTCGACCTCCTCGAGGCCGCCGACGGTGCGCGCCACCAGGACGACGTGCGACCCTTCCCCGGCGAACCGCTTGGCGATCGCCGCGCCGAGACCGCGCGACGCGCCGGTGATTACCGATATGCGGCCTTGAAGCCGTCCGGGCAGCTCATTCATCCGCCCTTGCCCGTGCCGACCAGCAGCGACAGCTGCACCGGCATCGGGCCGCCATCGCGATCGGTCAGCGCGATCGGGTAATCGCCGGTGTAGCAGGCGTCGCAATATTGCGGCGATTCGTCGTCGCGGCCGGCCTCGCCGACGGCGCGATACAATCCGTCGATCGATAGAAAAGCAAGGGAGTCGACGTCGATGAGGCGCGCCATCTCCTCGATGCTGTGATTGGCCGCCAGGAGCTCGTCCCGGCTCGGCGTATCGACCCCGTAGAAGCAGCAATGGGCCGTCGGCGGACAGGCGATGCGCATATGGACTTCCTTGGCGCCGGCCTGGCGCACCATCTCGACGATCTTGGTCGAGGTGGTGCCGCGGACGATGCTGTCGTCCACCAGGATGACCCGCTTGCCGGCGATTTCCGCGCGGTTGGCGTTGTGCTTGAGCTTCACGCCGAGGTGGCGGATGCGGTCGGACGGCTCGATGAACGTCCGTCCGACGTAATGGTTGCGGATGATGCCGAACTCGAACGGCACCCCGGCCTCGATCGAATAGCCGATGGCGGCGGGCACACCGGAATCGGGCACCGGGACGATGGCGTCGGCATCGATGTGGCTCTCCCGCGCCAGCTCGCGGCCGATGCGTTTGCGGATCTCATAGACGTTCTGTCCCTCGACACTGCTGTCGGGACGCGAGAAATAGACGTATTCGAAGATGCAGAACTTACTGGGCGTATTGGCGAAAGGCTTGATGCTCTCGATCCCCGAGCCGGTGATGGTGACGATCTCTCCCGGCTCGATATCGCGCAGGAACTTGGCGCCGATGATGTCGAGGGCGCAGGTCTCCGACGCCAGGATGTAGGCGCCATCCAGGGTCCCCAGCACCAGCGGCCGGACCCCGTGGGCGTCCCTGACCCCGATCAGCGCGTCGTTGGTCAGCGCCACCAGCGAATACGCCCCGTCGACCTGCCGGAGGGCGTCGATCAAGCGGTCGATCAGGGAGGAAAATTTGCTGGTCGCGATCAGGTGGGTGATGACTTCGGTATCGGTGGTCGATTGGAACAGGGAGCCGCGCTTCACCAAGTCCTTGCGCAAGGCGATGGCGTTGGTGAGGTTGCCGTTGTGGCCGATGGCGAA
>JADFPK010000265.1 GCA_022562375.1 Pseudomonadota bacterium | reverse complement strand
CGTCGGCCTTGCAGTATTTGATGTTGTCGTAGACCGTGCCGGTGAACAGGAACGGTTCCTGGAGCACCATGGATACCTGACGGCCAAGCGAATCCTGGGTGACGTCGCGGACGTCATGGCCGCCGAGCAGGACCTGGCCCTCCCAGACGTCGTAGAAGCGGTGCGCCAGCGCGGTGATGCTGGTCTTGCCCGAGCCGGTGGGACCGACCAGGGCAACGGTCTCGCCCGGCTCGACCCGGAAGCTGATGTCCTTGAGCACCGGCTGGCCGGGCAGGTAGCCGAAGGTGACGTTGCGAAATTCGATCGAGCCGTCGGTCTCGGCGATCTCGATGGCATCGGCCTTGTCGCGCACCTGGATGGGAACGTCGAGGACCTCGAAGATCCGCCGTCCCGAGACCATGGCGCGCTGCATCATCGTGTGCTGCAGGGTGAGCGAGCGAATCGGATCGAAGAACCGCTGCACATAGAAGATGAACGCCACCATGACGCCGAGATCCAGCGCGTCTCGCAGCACCAGATTGCCACCGACGATGATGACGATGGCCATGGCGGCGCCGGTCAAGGTATCGACCATCGGCACCATGATTTGGGCGAACTTCGACGCCCTGAGATGAGACCGCAGGTTGTCGTTGGCCTTTTCCTCGAACAGATCGAAATTGACCCGCTCCCGATTCATTTCCTGCACCGTGCGCACGCCGTTGACGTTCTCGGCCAGGGCGCCGTTGACCAGCGAGCTGGTCTGGCGCGCGCGCATGAAGGCGCGCCGGGCATGGGGCAGCCAGATGATGCGGACGACGAACAGTATCGGCACCACCGAAAGGGTGAACAGGCCGAGCTGCCAGTCGAGGCTGAGCAGAACCACGATGATGCCCAAGAGCAGCACCAGATCTCCGATCGCCGAGATCGTCGATTCGAGGAATTCCTGGAGCGCGTCGACATCGCCCTGGAGCCGGGCCATGAGGCGGCCGACCTCGGTCTGGTCCATGAACGACAGGGAGACCCGTTGCAAATGCGCGTACATCGCCTGACGAAGATCGAACAAGACCTGCTCGGCGGTACGCCCGACGATGGCGAGCTGGCAGTAGTTGGCGACGGCGTTGACCGAAATGACGAGCAGAAAGGCAATCACGGCGAGTTCCAGGAACCCCTGGTCGGTGGCGCCTTGGATCAGGGCGTTGTCGATGGCGTAGCGGATGATCAGCGGAATCGCCAGCTGCGTCAGGACGAAGACGAGGACCGCCGCGATCGCCGCCAGCAGGCGTCGGCGATAGGGCCGGAGGAAGGCCACGAACCTGCCGATGACGCCACCGTCGAAGGCGGCGCCGAAGATTTGCTCGTCGCGGTCGCCCTGCAGGGCCAAGACCAGGCGCCCATCGCCGGGCCCCGCGGGCGCGGTGGTTGCCGGTGACACCGTCATGACCCCGGCGGCCTCGGCTCACCACCGGCGGTGGCACCGCCCTCGGGGTTGATCTGCAGATCATAGATCGCGCGGTACCGGCCGCCGGCGGCGACCAGTTCGTCGTGGCTGCCGCGCTCGACGATGCGGCCGCCATCGATGAACAGGATCTCGTCGGCATGCATCAGCGAGGAGAGGCGATGCGAGATGATGATCGTCGCCCGGTCCTCCGTGACCTCGCGGAGCGCGGCGCGAATGCGCTGTTCGGTGGCGGCGTCGATGGCGGCGGTGGAATCGTCGAACACCAGGATCGACGGCGTCGGCAGGAGGCTGCGGGCGATCGACAGCCGTTGGCGCTGGCCGCCGGAAAGGGAGATGCCGCGCTCACCGACCAGGGTCTCGTAACCGAGCGGCAGGCTGACGACGTAATCGTGAAGCTGGGCCGATTCGGCGGCGCCGGCGATGCGGTCGCGATCGGCCCAGGGATCGCCATAGGCGACATTCCTTTCGATCGGGGCGGTGAACATGAAGGTGTCCTGCTGGACCACGCCGACGGCGCGGCGCAGCGACTCCAGCGTGACGTCCCGGACATCCTGGCCGTCGATGGTGATGGCGCCGCCGGTGACGTCGTAGAAGCGGGGGATCAGATGGGCGATGGTCGACTTGCCGCTGCCCGGAGGACCGACGATGCCGACCGTACGGCCGCGACGCACCTCGAAACTGATGCCGGAAACGACCTCGCGGTCAACGGTGCCGTCTTGGTAGGCGAAGCGCACATCGTCGAATCGCAACACCCCGTCCCGGATCTCGAGCTCCGGCGCATCCGGTTTGTCGCGGATCTCGGGCTCGAGATCGAGGATCTCGAACAGCCGCGCGCCCGACGCCGAGGCCCGGGCGATGCCATTGATCATCATTCCGGTGTGGCGCACCGGCATCTGCAGGATGGTCATGAAAGCCAGGAACTCCGCCAGTTTCCCGACGGTGATCTCGCCATCGATGATCTTGAGGCCGCCGACCCACAGCACCAGTCCCATGGCGCAGAAGTAGGCGTAGGTCATCACCGAGGTGTTGCGCATGCGGATGATGATGCGCTGCTTGGCCAAGGCCAGGGCGTTGTCGGA
>JADFPK010000264.1 GCA_022562375.1 Pseudomonadota bacterium | reverse complement strand
CTTCCTTGCCGCCGTCGTCGATCTCGAGAAGGGGATTTTGCTCCAACTCCTCCTCGACGTAAGCCGTCAGCTCCTGGTTGGACATCTGCAGCAGCTTGATCGCCTGCTGCAACTGGGGCGTCATGACCAGGGCGGTGGTCTGGCGTTGGCTTAATTTTGGGGACAAGGCCATTTCGGACACCGCTCAGAGGACGAAGCGCTCTCCGAGATAGACCCGGCGGACATCTTCGTGGGCGACGATATCGGCAGGCGTCCCCTCCATCAGGACCATCCCGTCATGCATGATGTAGGCGCGGTCGACGATTTCGAGGGTTTCGCGCACATTGTGGTCGGTGATCAGCACGCCGATGCCGCGGTTCTTCAAGTGAAGCACGAGATCGCGAATGTCGTTCAAGGCGATGGGATCGATGCCGGCGAGCGGCTCGTCCAAAAGCATGAACTGGGGCTTCGAGGCGAGCGCCCTGGCGATCTCGACCCGGCGGCGCTCGCCGCCGGAAAGGGCCAGCGCCGGCGTGCGGCGCAGATGCGAGATCGAAAACTCGGCGAGCAGATCGTCAAGCAGGGTTTCGCGTAGCTCGCGAATCGGTTCCACCACCTCGAGGATGGCGCGAATGTTGTTAGCCACGCTGAGGCCCCGGAAGATCGAGGCCTCCTGCGGCAGATAGCCGATGCCGAGCCGGGCGCGGCGGTACATCGGCAGGTCCGATATATCTTGATCGTCCAGCGTTATGGTCCCGTAGTCAGCCGCCATCAGCCCGGTGATGATGTAAAAGCACGTCGTCTTTCCGGCGCCGTTCGGCCCCAACAGACCGACGACCTCGCCGCGCTGCACCGAGATGGAGACGTCGCGCAGGACCGGGCGCTTCTTGAACCGTTTGCCGATGTTGCTGGCGGTCAGACCCGGGTTGTCATTCACCAGCCGGGGCGACGGCTTGTCGCCCGGTTCGCTGGGGGGTGTAGATGGCGCGGTATCCGTCATTTAAGATTGAATATAAAGGCCTTATTTCTTGATTTTGTCTGAACGTTCGTTCGATTTCGCCGCCGGTTTTTTGGCCGATTTCTTGACCGGAATGATCAGCGCCCGTACGGGCTTGGATTCGCCTCCCTTTTCGGCCCCGGCCAATATCCGGCTGACGCCGGTGTTCATGTTGATCTCGGCGATCTCGCCGTTCAACTGGTTGTCGCCGCGGGTAATCTTAACCGATCCGGTGAGCGTGGCGATACCGGTGTCGACGAAATAGACCCCCTTTTCGCCCCGCGCGATATCCGTCGGGGTGGTGATCAGCACCGAGCCGAAGGCGTCGACACGGTAAACCTTGGACTCCTCGTTTTCGTCCTTGCGCAAATGGGCGGTCAGGATGTCGGCCTTGATCTTCCTCTCTTCCAGCACCGCAAGGGCGTTGCCGCGGGCGACGAACATGTCCTTGAGCTGCCAATATTCCAGACTATCGCGCGCCGTCACGGTTTCCTTCGGCGTCACCAGCTTCAGATTGTTGCCGGTGACGACGAGGATGGAGGTGTCCATGTCGTAGATCGCTTTTTCGCCGTAGACGGTGCCCTTCGGCGATTCGATCCTGACCTTCCCGTCGGCGTCCAGGCGCCAGATTTCCGACCCGCCGTCGGCGGTCTTGCGGTACCTCGCCGTCAGGACACTGCCGTAGACGGTGATATCGCCCTGAATCGCGCGCGCATTGCCCCGCGCGATATAGGTCCCGGCGTTCTGATCCCATTCGATGCCCTCATGGGCATAGACCTCGATCGGCTTATCGCTTTGTATCGGGATCGTTTGCGGCGCCGCGTCTTTCGCCTTGTCCGCCGCCGCCAGCGCCGCCGCCGGCGCTAAAAAGGCGCCAAGCACGAGGCCGCCGGCGATGGCCCCGGCGGCGCCCAGAAACCGGGGACCGGGGGAGCGCCAAAACGGATTTGGCGACTCAGGAGCCATCGGACCGGCTCCCGGCTTTCGGCTCATCGGCCGCCGATCTCTCGCCGCGGGGATAGATGACGAGCTTCGCCTTGCCGGTGAAATGGATCGTCCTTCCCTTATCGAGGATACGGAAGCCCTCGGCGGTCAACTCGCCGAAGGGTCCCTGGCCGGTGATCGGTTGATCCCCTTCGGCGGTCCCGGCGACCAGATCGATATGGGCGCGGGTGCTTTGGAATTCGTAACCCGAATCGTGAAAGAGGTTCACCATGCCGAAGAGGTCGAGAATCTGCCGGCTCTGAAAGTAGCGGCCCCTGTCGGCGGTGAGCGCCAGCCACGAACCGTCCTCCAAGGTGATGTCCGTCTTCGGGTTGGTGAGCTCGATTTCGTCGGCCTGGGGATTGTCCTGGATGGCGAGAGGCGCCGTCACCGTATAGGGCAGGGTCTTTTTGTTGAGGCCCGAGAACCGGGCGTTGACCATGCGCAGACGATCGGCGTCTTGCGGACCGACGCTGGCGACGCCGGGCCGGAATCCCTTGTCGCCGACTTGCAATTGCGGCCACAGCACCACCAGGCCGGCCAGCGCCAACGCACCGG
>JADFPK010000263.1 GCA_022562375.1 Pseudomonadota bacterium | reverse complement strand
CGGCGGCGAAACTGCAGAACCGGGTCAAGGGCGTCGTCGATGCCAGCGGCGGCGAGATCAAGAGCAGCCAGATATTGCCGCCGCGCGACGACGGCAACCACCGCGCCATCAATATCCGGGTGCAGCTATCGGCCGATATCGTCAGCCTGCAGGCGATCTTTCATGCGCTCGAATCGGCGAACACCTTGTTGTTCCTCGACAACGTCGACGTTCGCCGCCAAAGGTCGCGGCGGCGCAAGAACAAGCCCGCCAATGACGGCCGGCTCACCGTCCGCTTCGATGTCTCGGGCTACGTCCGCCGGGAAGGTTCATGATGCGCCGCTCCAAAGGCAAGCGCCGGGCGCCGTTTTTGCTGTTCTTCCTGTGCCTGTTCCTCGGCATTTTCATCTACTTGCAGACCAGCACCGATCGCTCCGGCGGTATGACGATCGAGACCGCCGCCGTCGAGCCGGCGAAGATACCCGCCCTTCCCGCGGCGCGAGCGTTCCAGATGCCGCCGATCGAGGACTTCGGCGAAACCCTCGACCGTCCGCTGTTCTCGAAGATCCGCCGGCCGCCGGCGCCGGACGCGCCCGCCGAAGAACCCGAGAAGAAACGAAAGGTCAAGGTCAGGCTCGCCGGCGTCGTCATCTCGCCCAAGGAGCGGGTGGCGCTGGTCCAGGGGCCTCGCGGGCGGGATATCACCCGCCTCAGGGAGGGCCAGGAAATCGAGGGCTGGGTGCTCGAATCGATCCTTGCCGACCGCATCGTCCTTCGCTTCGGCGAGCTGCGCGAGGAAGTGAAGATCGAGGGCGAGGTCCGCCGGGCGCCACGAAAACGCACGAAAAAGGCCAGACCGAAACGCCGCCGGCCGCGCAGCCGCACCAGGGACGCCAACCCGGCGGAAGAACGTTAAGAGTGACCGCCCCCTCGCACGGACACCGCCGGCGACGCCCACGGCGGCCTTGACCGCGCCTCGGCCGGATCGGCCCGGGCCCGATGGCCGGCGGGGGCGCCTGTCGGGGCCGGGTCGAAGGCGCTGTCAAAGCCTAGTTGGCCGCCCTTCACGGCCATCCCTGGCCGCTATGGCTAGACCGTTAAGGGCATCGCCGACTGGGTGGGCGAATAAAAAACCGTTGAAATTATGCGGTTTTAGTAATTTATTAGCGGCAACCGGTCGGCGACCCATAAATCCATAATGCCAACACCGGACTGCGAAGGAGGCTTGCCGATTACTGCGGTTGCGCGATTCAGGATGCACGCCCAACGCCTGGCGCTCGTCGTCTCGGCGGCGGTGATGCTTGGCGCCTGCGCCGAGCTGCGCGATATGATGCGCGACGAGCCCGATCCCGGGAGGGTCGAACAACGCGCCGGGGCGGCGGAAGCCGCGGGCAAACCCGTCACCGCCGAGGGCCAGGTCCTTGGCGGACAAAAGGCGGGCGAGGCCGACGTCTCCGAGGTCATCAGGGGTACCGGCAGGTTCATCGACCGCAAGGCCGCGGCGCGGAGCGCCGTTTCGGTCACGCCGACGGGCGATATCACGCTTAACTTCGCCGACGCCGATATCCGCGAGGTCGTGCGTTCGGTCCTCGGCGACACTCTCGGCGCCAACTATGTCCTCTCCCCCAAGGTCCAGGGCAAGGTGACCGCCCATACCTCGCGGCCGTTGCCGCGCTCGGCGCTGCTGGCGACGCTCGAGAACATCCTCAGGCTTCATGGCGCCGTCATCGTCGAGTCAGGCGGGGTCTACAAGGTGCTGCCGGCGTCCGAGGCGACTTCCGGCGCCCTCCGCCCCCGCCTCGGGCTTCCCCGCGGCGGGCGTTCACGCGGCTTCGGGGTGCAGATCGTGCCGCTGGAATTCATCGCCGCCGCCGAGATGGAGAAGATCCTCCAGCCCTTCACCACCACCGGTTCGATCCTCAGGGTCGATAAGGTGCGCAACCTTCTTCTCCTCGCCGGCACCCGCCAGGAACTGGGGAACCTGCTCGACATCGTCGGCATCTTCGACGTCGACTGGCTGGCCGGTACCTCGGTGGCCCTGGTCCAGTTGAAATACACCGAGGCCAAGGACCTGATCGACGATTTGGAGAAGGTGTTCGGCAGCCAGGCCGACGGACCGATGGCGGGTCTCGTGCGCTTCGAGCCCCTCGAGCGGCTGAACGCGGTATTGGTGATGTCGTCACGGCCCGCCTACATCAAGAAGGTGCAGGATTGGATCGCCCGCTTCGACCGCACCGGCGATGAGGCCGGCAGGCGCCTGTTCGTCTATTTCGTCGAGAACGGCCGCGCCGCCGACCTGGCGGCGACATTGGGCCAGATCTTCGCCCCCGAAGGCGCGCCGGCGCCGGCCAGGGCGGCGTTGGCGCCGGGGCTCAGGCCGGCGGAAGTCAGGACCGAAAAGACGGTCGCCCGGACGACCGCCAAGCCGGGCGAGAAACCCCCTGCCACGGGCCAGCCCCAGCCCATGGGCGCGAAGAAGACACCGGCGCCGAAGGGAGCCAAGGCGGCGGCCATCGACATCGAAGGCGAAAGCGAAATTCGCA
>JADFPK010000052.1 GCA_022562375.1 Pseudomonadota bacterium | reverse complement strand
ACGGCACCATAACCGGCGGCATGATCCCCAAGGTCGAGACCTGCGCCTTGGCCGTCGAGGGCCGGGTGGACGCCGCCGTCATCATGGACGGCACGGTGCCGCACGCGCTGCTCCTGGAGATCTTCACCGCCCACGGCATCGGCACGCTGATTCACCGGGATTAGAGCCTCGGCCGACAAGCGCCGCGAACCAAGTCGGCGCCGCCGGCGATCCCGGGTCCATCGAAAAAGCTTACCGAAAGGGGCCGCTCAGGTGGCGAAGAATTCGATCATCCACTCCATCTCGTCTTTCGACAGCGGATAATCGACGCCGTCCTTGGCGTTGAGCACCTCGCCGATACCGACATGGGCGAAACGGGTCTGCAGTTGGACGGCGAATCGCATGGAGAACCCTGCCTTCCACGCCAGCGCCGTGATTCCCTTGGCGCTTTGCGCCGAACTCACCCTGTCGACCACGCGTTTCGGCACGCCGGACTTGAGCGCCAGCGCCAAGGTGACGAAATCGTGATTCCCCGTACCCAACGCCTCGGCGACGCGATCCTCGTCGAGCTTATCGTCGGCGTGGAGTTGACGGACGGTCTGGAGCGTCTCCTCGGCCGCCATCTTCATCGCCGCCTGGTCGAGGACCTCCGTGGCGGCGCTATTCACCGCCGCCTCCCCATACGCCGCTTCCCCGTCATCGCCGAGACGCCGGTGCATGATCTCGGTCACCTCGTTCAATATTTCGGGGTCGAGGTCGTTGCGGTTCCTCAATTCCCTGAGAAGGGAATCGGCGACGAAGGTCGCGAGTTTCCTGACCGCGTTCCTCGGCAGCAGCGGTCGGCGGGCGAGCGGCGATTGCCATTCCTCGACCCGGATCGAACCCTCGACCAGACCGTCGAGGGTTTCCTCGCGAATCTGGGCGCTGGGATTGGCCAGAAGTTCGGTGATGGCGGAGACATCATCGGTGGCGACGACGGCGTCGGACACCCGGGAGGAGACCTCCTTACGGCGCGAGATCGCGGACAGTCCGCCGTTGACCGGCAGGCTCTTGATGATTTCCAGCAGGTCCTCGTCGGTCAGCAGAGGCGAGAACTCAAGAACGGGCTGGGCCACGGAGGGCTCGGAGTCCATGGCCAGGCGCTTGATCACGCCGGGCGGCGCGGCGGTAACGTCCTTCAATGTCTCGGCCAGTATCTGGCGCACCTTCGTCAACTGGTCGCGGGCGAGAACCTCCAGCACCTCGTAGGTGGTCTGCTGAAGGCGGTCGTGCTCGTCGGGGTTCAACTCCGGCATCAGCCGGGAGATCTTGAGAGCCAGATCACAGCGAACCGTGTCGTCGTGGTCATGGGCCAGCAAAAGATAGGCCTGAGCCGGTGTATTGGCGTTGACGGCGATACTGCGGCGGACCTCGGGCGAATCGTCCTCCGCCAGGTAGTAGAGAACCTCGGCGCGGACATCCTGGCGATTCGCCAGGGACCGGCGCACCTTGGCGCTCGGGTGGCGGGCAAGCTCCTTGGTTTCCTCGTAGCTGAGAGTCGCGTTGGCGCTTAAACCGGCGCGGCCGAACATGCGGAGCATCAGCGCCTTCATGGCACGGCCACCCTTCTCTCCTCCTCCTCCGCGGGCGGAGCGGCGACATCGAACCGGCCCTTGCCGCCGTGCTTGGCCATGTACATGGCCTGATCGGCCCTGGCCATGAGCTCTTCGAGGCGCTCTCCGCTGCCCGGCGCGAGGACGGCGATACCGAGCGATACGGTCAAGGGATGGGAGGGATCGCCGGAGAAGTCCGCCAGGGCCCGGCAGGCATCCAGCAACTCGCGCGCCCTTTCCCGCCCGGCGGGAAGGTCGGCGCCCTCCAGCCAGCAGGCGAACTCGTCACCGCCGAGGCGGGCAACCAGGTCTCCGGAACGCACCTTGCCGAGAAGAATCTCGCTCAGCCTGATCAGCGCCGCATCGCCCCGCTGGTGGCCATGAAGGTCGTTGACCAGCTTGAAATTGTCGAGGTCACAGTAGATCAGGACCGCCGAATGGTCGGTGACCGCGATCGTCGCGTAGCGGCGCCGGAGTTCGTTGAAGAAGGTTCGCCGGTTGAGCAATCCGGTCAGCCCGTCGGTGCGGGACAGTTTCCGCAGCTTCTCGTGGTTGGCGATCTGTTCGTTGGCGATGCCGAGCTGGTCGGCGACTTCCAACAGCAACCCGCGAACATTGTCGCTCCAGGGGTCACCGCCCGCCTTGCGCCATAGCACTATCGCGCCGTTGACCGCATGGTGGTAGCGGGTGGCGATCGCCAGCCCTTGACCGCCATCGATTTCCGCCGTCACCGGCAACTGGGTCCGCTTGAGCTTGTGAAGCAGCGCCTCGGTGGCCTCGACATCCGGCAGATCGCCGAATTCCGCCGCCGGGGCGATGGCGGGCCCGATGTCCTGCCGGTAAATCCTGCAGCCGCTGGCGGCGATGGCCCGCGCCATCGCCGCGGCGGCGGCGCCCAGCATGTCGCGGGGGTCGACCTCATCGCGCATGGTGCGCACCATGTAGCTCAGAAGCCGTTCGCGATTGCGGGCGCGGGCAAGGGCGGAATCGCGCTCGCGGGCCTCGGTGACATCGCGGCACACACCACGGGCGCCCAGCCATTCCCCGTCATCGCCAAGCAGAGGCACGCATGAAGCCAAAAGACAGGCCGGCGACCCGTCGGCGCGGCGGAACCACAGCTCGACATCGGCCAGCGGGTCGGTGGCGGTAAAGGGCATCGGCATCGGCGCGCCCCATTCCTCGACGAAGAAGTCACTGGGCGGCCGGCCGACCAATTCCTCCGCCCGGTATCCCAAAGCGCCCTGGGGCGATACGAAGGCGAACACCCCGCCGGCATCGGTCTCCCACGCGAAGTCGCTGGAGACCTCCACCAGGTCCTTGTAACGCTGGCGCGACTCCACCAGGGCCGTGCGCAGATTGTGTTCGAGCATGACGTTGCGCCCCAGTACCAGGGCGGAGGTTCCGTCCCCCACGGGAAGGATGGTCAACTCTACTCGCCCGCCGGAGGCCGCTTCGGGCACCACGACGGTCTCGACCCTGGCGGCATTGTCGGCGAGGGACCGGGCGATGGCTTGGGCCACCGCCGGGGCCGCCACCAGGCGGGACGCTTCGGCTTCGCCGGCGCCCCATCCGTTGCTGGCAAGCACCCGCCCTTCGCCATCCACGAACATCGCCGGGCCGGGGAAACGCGACAACAGATTGCCCGAATCGAAAAGCACGCCGAGGGCGGCTTTTGGGGGACCTGATTTTCCGCCGCCCCGGCGCCATCGCCGTAGGAGCCGCGGAATATTCATCCTATCTTCGCCCACTGGCTTCTTTGGCCGTCGGTGGAATCCCTTGGTGCGCGTCGTTTTCCCCGCCGGTCTCCTCGAAGACGGTGATATCCGCGGCCGGCCTGCCGAAAAGATAACCTTGGCCGAAGTCGACGCCGCACTGGCGAAGGAACCCGACGCAGTCCTCCTCCTCCACCATCTCGGCGACGGTGGCGATCCCAAGATCGTTGCAAAGGCCCGCCATCGCTTTCAGGAATGCCCTGCCCTTACCCGTCGAGAGAGCGTCGCGTACGTAGATGCCGTCGATCTTGACGACATCCACGTCCAGTGCCCTGAGGTACTGGAAGGCCGCCGCGCCGGCGCCGAAGTCGTCGAGACAGACCTTGTGGCCGGCCTGGCGCAGGCTCTGGACCGACCGGTTGACGGCTTCGAGGTCGACGATCTTGGCCGATTCGGTGATCTCGAACAGAATCTTGTCGCGCAGCTCTTCGTGCTTCGCCAACAGCGCCTGTAGGGCCCTGACGAAAGCCGGAGACCCGATCGAGCTGCCGGAGATGTTCACCGCCACCATGTAATCCCGTCCATTACCGCGGGCCTCGGTGAGCCAGTCGATCACCTTGGCGCACATCGCAAGGTCGAAGTCACAGACCATCCCGGTCTGTTCGGCGAAGGTAATGGCGCCATAGGGGGTGATGCGGTCGCCGAAGGCGCTGAACCGGGCCAGCACCTCGTAATGGTGGGGAGTGCGGGTCTCCAGATCGACCACGGGCTGGAAGGCCAATTCGAAGTTCGACTTGGTCACCACCGTTTTGAATTCGGTCATCCTGTGGACCGTATCGCCCATCATGGCGGTCAGGGCGGCGGACAGGTTGTCGACGGCGAATCCCTCGGCGTCCTCGGTGCAGAAGCGGTTGATCGTATAGGCCAGCGCCTTGACCGAATCCGATTCGCTCATATCGGCGACATCCATCTCGAGCGTCGCCGAATGGACCGTCAAGCCGGTATTCTCCGGGTCCAACTTGCGGGAAAACTCCTGCAGGTGCGCGCCGAGCCCCTCGACGTTCTTGCCCTTGGCGTGGACGAGTCCGTAACTTTCATCGGCGAACTGCCCGGCCATATGGTCGTCGACGGCTTCCGCCCTGAGACACTTGCTGATAGTGGACATCAACTCATGCTTGGCCCGGTCGTCGAGCCGCGCCCGCAACTCGAGAAGATTCTCGAGCCTGAACAGCGTCAGCGCGTACTCCTTGCCGGCCTCGCGGCCGGCAAGCAGACATTCCCCGGTGGTCTCGGCGAAAGGCAGCGCGCCGGTAAGGCCGTTTTCCCTCCTGGCGACGGGTTCCTCCTCCATGCCGAATAGCAGGCCGCCCGGCCCCACCCTCAACGCCAGATAATAATGGCCGCCCATATCGGGCATATGACAGCCGAGCAGAGTCAGCGGCGCCGTGTCGCCGTCCGGCCCGTCGAGATGGATGATGACGCTCTCGAGACGGTTCCCGGCGGCGGCGTGCTTCATGATCTCTCGCACCAGGGGACGGTCCCTCGGAGCCACCAGGTCGATAAAGGAAAGGCCCTGAAGATCCTCGGGCTTACTGCCCGTCAACGCCATGGTGGCGCCGTCGGCGAAAGCCACGGTCAAATTCGGGGCGAGTTCGAGCAGCATGTCCGAGGCGCAGAACGCGAGCGCGGCATACCGGTCCCTGTCGGCGCGCAAGGCGCGCGCCTGACCGTCCCCTGAAGCTTCGCTATTTTGCCTTCGAGCCATTTCACACCAAAATTCGATCACCGGCCCGCGCCCGCCGGGAACCCGAGCCCCGCCACGGTCGCGAAACGGCCGATGATCCGTGTTTCGAACAGACCTCTAACCACCGTATAGGGTACCCCCGCCCTGCTTAAGGAAGCGTTACATAAAAGGCCGGATATAACCTCCTCAAACCCGCGGAAACCTTGGGTTCCAGGGCCTTCCTATGGCCCGGGACGGCGACAGCCACTGGACGGTATGGTTAATATCCCCCGCCGGGCGATGGTTGACAGGAACCTGAGCCTTGCGCATGTTCTCACCCTTTCCCGATGGCCATTTACCCGAGACGAGCGGATGAGCGAAATGAGCCTGCAATCGATTATCGACGGCGCCTGGGAGTCACGCGACACCATCGGTCCCGATACCGGCGGCGAAGTGCGCGACGCCGTCGAAGCGATCCTCGATGACCTCGACGCCGGCCGGCGGCGGATCGCCGAGAAGACCGATGGCGCCTGGCGCGTGCATCAGTGGATCAAGAAGGCGGTGCTCCTGTCCTTCCGTCTTTACGACATGGCCCTCATCCCCGGCGGGCCGACGGATCCCGGGCGCGGCGAGACGCCGTGGTTCGACAAGCTGCCGTCGAAGTTCGCCGGCTGGGACGACGCCCGCTTTCGCGCCGCCGGCTTTCGCGCCGTGCCCACTTGCGTGGTGCGCCGCTCGGCCTTCATCGCGCCCGGCGCCGTGCTGATGCCGTGCTTCGTCAATCTCGGCGCCTATGTCGGCGCCGGCACCATGGTCGACACCTGGGCAACCATCGGATCGTGCGCCCAGATCGGCGAGAACTGCCACATCTCCGGCGGCGTCGGCATCGGCGGCGTGCTCGAGCCCTTGCAGGCGGAGCCCGTCATCATCGAGGATAATTGCTTCATCGGCGCCCGCAGCGAGATCGCCGAGGGCGTCATCGTCGAGACCGGCGCGGTGATCTCCATGGGGGTCTTCATCGGCGCCTCCACCAAGATCGTCGACCGCGACACCGGCGAGGTGCACCGGGGCCGGGTGCCGGCCTTTTCGGTGGTGGTGCCAGGCGCCCTGCCGGGCAGGGCGCTCGCCGACGGCAGTCCCGGGCCCGGGCTTTACTGCGCGGTCATCGTCAAGCAGGTGGACGAGCGGACCCGCTCGAAGACCTCGATCAACGATCTGTTGCGCGAATGACGCCGCCGACCGAACCCCTCGAGCTGGCCAGGGCGCTGATCCGCTGCCCGTCGGTGACGCCAGAGGACGCCGGGGCGCTGGATGTGCTCAAAGCGACGCTCGAAGAGCTCGGCTTTTCCTGTCACAGGCTGGTTTTCTCGGAGCCAGGCACGGCGGATGTCGCCAACCTTTACGCCCGCCTCGGCGACGGCGCGCCCAATTTCTGTTTCGCCGGGCACACCGACGTGGTGCCGGTGGGCAACCCCGAAGGCTGGGACACCGACCCGTTCGGCGCCGAGGTCATCGACGGGTATCTTTGCGGCCGGGGCGCCGCCGACATGAAGGGCGCCATCGCCAGTTTCGTCGCCGCGCTGGCCCGGTTCCTGGCCGAGCGCCCGGACGGCTTCGACGGCTCGATCAGCCTGCTGATCACCGGCGACGAGGAGACCTTCGCCATCAACGGCACGGTCAAGGTGCTGGATTGGCTCGAGCAGCGGGGGGAGACGCTCGATGTCTGCCTGGTCGGCGAGCCGACGAACCCGGAGAAACTGGGCGATATGATCAAGATCGGCCGGCGCGGCAGCCTGGTAGGCCATCTCACGGTCTTTGGCACCCAGGGCCATACCGCCTACGGCCACCTTGCCGACAACCCGATCCCGAGGCTGCTCGAGATGCTCGGCGCGATCACCGAGAAGGGCCTCGACGAGGGCACCGATCACTTCCAGCCCTCGGCCATCGAGATCAGCACCATCGACACCGGCAATGCGGCGACCAACCTGATTCCCGACCGGACCTCGGCCTCGTTCAACATCCGCTTCAACGACCTGCACACCGCCGCCTCGATCGAGCGCTGGCTGCGCCAGACTTTCGATAAGGTCAACGGCGACAAGGTCGGCGGCGACAAGATCGGCGGCGACAAGACCGGCGGGCGCTATGAGCTCAAGCTGCAGGTCTCGGGCGAGGCGTTCCTGTGCCCGCCCGGCGAGTGGAGCGAGCTCGTCGCCGGCGCCGTCGAGAGGACGATCGGCATCCGGCCGGAACTCTCGACCTCGGGCGGCACCTCCGACGCCCGCTTCATCCACCGCGCCTGTCCCGTCGCCGAGTTCGGCCTCCCCGGCAAGACCATGCACAAGGCCAACGAAAGGACGGCGCTCGACGACCTCGAGAAGCTAACCGATATCTACAAGGCCGTGCTCGACGACTATTTCGCCGGCCGATGATTTCGGCGCGGGAGGTGGCATTCGCGCTTTCCGGGGCGTTGCGCCTGGCGCGGATGGACCCCGGGGGGCTGGGCCATTTCGACACCTCCATCGCCGGGTTCTGGCGCTCGTTCCATGCCGCCGCCGTGGTGGCGCCCGTCTATATCGTATTGATGGTCTTCTATGCCGTCCTGCGCCCGGTCGGCGCCGGGCCGGTGAGGTGGGTGTTGGTCGAAGGGATCGCCTACGTCATCGAGTGGACGGCCTATCCGCTGGCGATGGTCACTATCGCGCGCTGGCTCGCCCGCAGCGACAATTACATCCGCTATATCGTCGCCCACAATTGGGCCAACGTGCTTGGGGTCGCGCTTTTCCTCCCGGTCGCCGCCCTCGCCGCGATCAACCCGGCGCTGGTAGGGGTGCTGTATATGGCGACGATCGCGGTGTTCATCTATCAGTGGTATGTGGCCCGGACGGCGCTGGTGATCACCGGCGGAGAGGCCGTGGTGCTCGTGACCTTCAACCTGGTATTAAGCTTCCTCATCAACGTCGTCGCCAGGGCGATGTTGTAAACGCCTGAGGGCAACATCCGGGGTTTTCGGGCCTTACCCGTAGAATTCGAGGATCTCGGCGCGAACGCGCGCCGGCATGCGGTAAAGATATTCCGACCTTTGCCCCAGCCACCGACGGTCAAGGAACAACCCCTTGCGCCCGGGGATAAGGCGATCCGCCGTCTTGCCGATGCCGCCGAAGACGCCGGCGAGCTGCTGGGAGGAGCCCAAGCCGAGAGCCTCCTTGAGCTCGGTCGAGGTGATCCCCTGATCGCCCGCCTGGGCGATTTCCCACAGCAGATTGGCGGCGAGCCTCTCGGGCCCGTAGCGGCGGCAGATCGCCGCCACTTCGCCGGCGCCGAGCCCGGCGTCGGCCTCTCGGCCGGGCGGCGGCGCGAGGCCGTCCGGAAGCGCCGGCGCCCCCTTGAGGTCGACCACCAGGCGCCCGGTCCGCAAGGCGTCGGTGAACTCCGCCAGCGTCGTCGTTACGCTGACCACCACCTGGCGGTCGCGGGTCAAATCGATCTCCATCGCCGACTCCCTTCATACACTGTATATATATGGTATATACTGCATATACTTCCTTGTAAACCGCCTTGAATTCCCTATTTTCTGAGATAAACAGCCGATTCCGGCGAACCAATATACATTACGTATACATTGTTAGAAACGTAAAATACCCGCCGCCAAGGGCGCCGGCAGGCTTGGCCGCGGGTCGTCGCCGGGCGATAAATAAGGGCGTTCAGTAGCGGACTTCGACCAGGTAAAGCCCTTCGGGCGGCGCCGTCGGCCCGCCCTTGGCGCGGTCCCGGGCGTCCAGCGCCGCCTTGACGTCCGATGGCCGCCATTTGCCTTCGCCGACGAGCTTCAGGGTGCCGGTGATGATCCGCACCTGGTTGAGCAGGAACGAGCGCGAGCGGACGGCGATCACGACCTCTTCGCCGGTGCGCGTGACGCTCAGCTCATCGATGGTCTTGACCGGTGAGTCGGCCTGGCAGGCGATGCCGCGAAAGGTGGTGAAGTCGTGATCGCCGACCAGCGCCGCCGCCGCTTCCGCCATGGCGCCGTGATCGAGCGGCGCGGCCACCCGCCAGGCGCGGCCGCGCTCGAGCGTCAGCGGTGGGCGCCGGTTGATGATGCGGTAGCGATAGGCGCGGGAGGTGGCCGAGAAACGGGCATGGAAATCACCGTCGACGGCTTCCGCGCCGATCACCGCGACGGGCAGGGGTTTGAGGTGATAGTTGATGGCGTCCCTGACCTTGGCCGCGCCGATCTCCTTGGCGAGGTCGAAATGGGCGACCTGACCGCTGGCGTGGACCCCGGCGTCGGTGCGCCCGGCGCCGAATAGGGTCACTTTCTCCTCGGCGAAGGCGCCGATCGCCTCCTCCAGGGCTTGTTGCACCGAAGGCCCGTTGTCCTGGCGCTGCCAGCCGACGAAGGGGCCGCCGTCATATTCGACCGTCAGTTTGAACCGGGTCATGGTCCGAAAAGATCGCTGCCCGGGCCGAGTCCATAGCCGCGCAGGAACTCATCCACCGCCATCACCGCCCGCCCCTGGCGCTGCAGGCGCGTCGGCCTCAGCGCGCCGTCGCCGCAGGCGATGCTCAGGCGATCGTCGATGATGTGGCCGGGCGCCGCGCCCCCGGCGCCTTCGGCGATCTCCGCCGCCAGCACCTTGATGCGGGTGCCGTCATGCTCGAACCAGGCGCCGGGCGCCGGGCTGAGCGCCCGAACCCGGCGCTCGAGGACCGCCGCGCTCTGGCGCCAGTCGAGCTCGCCATCGGCGCGGGTGATCTTGGCGGCATAACACGCGCCCTCATCCGGCTGGGGACGGCGCTCGACCGTTCCGTCGTCGAGACCCGCCAGCGCCTCGACGACGAGACCGGCGCCG
>JADFPK010000262.1 GCA_022562375.1 Pseudomonadota bacterium | reverse complement strand
GGCGATAACCGGGACGGTGACGGCGTCGGCGACGGCGCGGGTCAGCGCCAGATCGAAGCCTTCGCGGGTGCCGTCCCGGTCCATCGAGGTCAGCAGGATCTCGCCGGCGCCCGACGCCGTCACCCGCCGCGCCCAATCGACGGCGTCGATGCCGGTCCCCCGGCGTCCGCCATGGGTGAAGATCTCCCACTTGCCGGGCGCGACCCCCTTGGCGTCGATGGCGACGACGATGCACTGGGAGCCGAACTTCCGGGCCGCCTCGGCGACGAATTCGGGCCGGGCGATGGCGGCGGTGTTGATCGAGACCTTGTCGGCGCCGGCCAGCAAAAGGGAGCGGATGTCCTCGACCTTGCGCACCCCGCCGCCGACGGTGAGCGGCATGAAACACTGCTCCGCCGTGCCCCGGACGACGTCATAGAGGGTGTCGCGGTTCTCGACCGACGCGGCGATGTCGAGGAAACAGAGCTCGTCCGCCCCCTCGCCGTCATAGACCCTGGCCTGGGCCACCGGGTCGCCGGCGTCGACGAGATCGACGAAGTTGACGCCCTTGACGACGCGCCCGTCCTTGACGTCGAGACAGGGAATGATGCGCATCTTCAACATCGCGGGGCCTTCTCCGCCCTACCCGGCCATGACCTTGAGCGCCGCCTTCGGCGCGATGCGCCCGTCATAGAGCGCCCGGCCGCAGATCACGCCCTCGATCCCGGCGGCCTCGTTCTGCTTCAATTCCTCGAGGTCCGAAATCGACGACACGCCGCCCGATGCGATCACCGGCGTCGTCAGCGCCCAGGCGAAATCCACCGTGGCGTCGACATTGACCCCGGTCATGGCGCCGTCGCGGTCGATGTCGGTATAGACGATGGCGGCGACGCCCGAATCCTCGAACCTCAGCGCCAGATCCAAGGATTTCACCCGCGACGTCTTGGCCCAGCCCTCGACCGCCACATAGCCGTCGCGGACATCGACGCCGACGACGATGCGGCCGGGATAGAGGCGGCACGCCTGCTTCACCAGCGCCGGCTCGTTCAGCGCCACGGTGCCGAGGATGACCCGTTTCACCCCCTTATCCAGCCAGATGCGGATGGTGTCGAGATCGCGGATGCCGCCGCCCAGTTGCGCCGGAATGTCGATGGCGTCGAGGATCGCCGCCACCGCCCCGTCATTGACCGGCTTGCCGGTGACGGCGCCGTCGAGATCGACGAGATGGAGCCACTTGAACCCGGCCTTGCGGAAGGCGCGGGCCTGGCCGGCGGGATCGGGGTTATAGACCGTCGCCTTGTTCATGTCGCCCCGGAACAGGCGCACGCAGACGCCGTCCTTGAGGTCTATGGCGGGGAACAGGATCATCGGCGCATGCCCGCCTCTCACGGCCGCCAGTCGAGGAAATTGGCGATCAGTCGGAGCCCCGTCGCCTGGCTCTTGTCGGGGTGGAACTGGGTGCCCACCATGTTGTCGCGCCCCACCGCCGCGACCAGGGGCCCGCCGTAATCGACCTCGGCGATGACATCGTCCGGACGCTCACACAAAATCCGGTAGGAATGCACGAAATAAACGTGCCGGCCGGTCTCGATGCCGGCGAACAGGGGATGGGGGGGATCGCGGACCTCGAGGTCGTTCCACCCCATATGAGGGATCTTGAAGGATGCCGGATCGGCGCCGGCGGGGGCATCGATGGCGCTGACCTTGGCGTCGACCCAGCCAAGGCCCTGGTGATCGCCGTGCTCGTGGCCGCTTTTCGCCATCAGCTGCATGCCGACACAAATACCCAGGAACGGCTTGCCTTGCCCGATCACCGCCTCCTCGAGCGCCTCGGTCATGCCCGCCACTCCCTCGAGCCCCCGCTTGCAATCGGCGAAGGCGCCTTGACCGGGAAGGACGATGTGGCTGGCGGCTTTAAGCGCCTTGGGGTCGGAGGAGACTTTGATGACGGTGGCGGTGTCCGCCGCGGCGCGCTCGAACGCCTTGGCCGCCGAGCGCAGGTTGCCCGACCCGTAATCGACGATGACGACGCTCATGGCCTGGCACCCGGACGGACGAGAGGCCGGTAGCCGCCGCCCTCCATGCTCTTGAGATCGCCGAACCGCCTGAGCGCCGCGTCGGCGCGCGGCGCCGCCACGATGCCGGCGTCCTCATAATCCCTGCGCCCTAGCGACCGGCGGCGCCAGTCATTGGCATGGAAGCCGACGAGGACGGCGTAACCAAGGCTCAGCGCCGCCTTGCTTTCCGGCCCAAGGCCGAGAACCGCCGCCGCGCCGCCGATCGCCGCGCTCGCCGCCAGCAATCCGATCGCCACCAGCCACATCCGGTGCCAGAGCGCCCAAAGCACGGTGAATATCGCCGCCGCCCAGTTGAACCCTTCCTTGACGGTCACCGGATCGGCGTCCAGCGGTCCGAACCGCGGTGGCAGGTGGATGGTGTAGATGCGCATCATGGCGCCCGGGACCGCCTACAGCGATCCCCCCAGCACGCCCTTGGTGGAGGGGACGTCGCCCGACTTGCGGGGATCGATCGCCACCGCGGCGCGCAGGC
>JADFPK010000051.1 GCA_022562375.1 Pseudomonadota bacterium | reverse complement strand
CGATCTTTCCGACTGAGGATTTTGTTTCTCTATGTTTTTTATCGCTGTTTACCCTCGATCCGTTAAAATTATTTCTCCTCTGATCGAGGGGTCCTGTAGGGGCGACCGCCCCTCACCATAAAATCCTTCGACAACAGATCATCCAATATAGCCGCTGGAGTTGAGTGGGGATACACCCGGGTGCCGCGAGAAGCCGAACGCGGTCCTTGGAGCCAAGCGCGGAGGGTTAGCCCGGATATTTCATGAAATATTCGGGCTGGTTCACCGGCCCGTCCCCTCAGCCGCCGATCAGCCGGGTCCACTCGTCCTCGCTCAGGACCTCGACGCCAAGAGCCCTCGCCTTGTCCGCCTTGGAGCCGGCGTCGGTGCCGATGACCACGTAATCGGTCTTCGCCGATACCGATCCCGTCACCTTGGCGCCGAGAGTCTCCGCCCTGGCCTTGGCCTCGCTCCGCGTCATCGACGCCAGTCCGCCGGTGAAGACGATGGTCTTGCCGGCGATCGGCGAATCGGTGTCCACGGCGCCCTCGAAATCGGTGATGTCCACCTCGCCGGCAAGATCGTCGAGCACCTGGCGATTGTGCTCCTCGGCGAAGAAACCGAGGATATCGGCGGCGACGGATGGTCCGATGCCGTCGATGGCGACCAGGCTGGCGTAGGCCTCGCTTTCCGCGTCCTGGGCCTCGGTCATGGCATGGCGCCAATCACCGAGCGAGACGTAGTGCTTGGCCAGCAGCCGGGCCGTCGATCGGCCCACCCGACGGATGCCGAGGGCATAGATGAAGCGGGTGAGCGAGATTTGACGCCGCTCGTCGATGGCGGCGAACAGGTTCTCGGCCGATTGCTCCCCCCAGCCCTCCCTTTCCAGGAGCTTTTGGGACTTTTCGCGCAGGCGGAAGATGTCGCCGGGCCGGGCGATCAGGCCGTCCCGCCACATCGCCAGGATGTGCTTCGCGCCCAACCCCTCGATGTCGAAGGCGTCGCGCGAGACGAAATGCCTGAGCCGCTCGACCGCCTGCGCCGGACAGACCAGGCCGCCGGTGCATCGCCTGGCCACCTCGCCTTCGTCGCGCGTGGCGAGGCTGTCGCACACCGGGCAGCGCTCGGGAAAGACAAAGGGCTTCGCCCGCTTGCCGGCCTTCCCCTCGATCACCGAGATCACCTGGGGAATGACGTCGCCGGCGCGCTGGATCAGCACGCGATCGCCTTCGCGGATGTCCTTGCGGGCGATCTCGTCCTCGTTATGCAGGGTCGCGCGCGAGACCACGACGCCGCCGACGGTGACGGGTTCGAGTTCGGCGACCGGCGTCAGCGTGCCGGTGCGTCCCACCTGGATGATGATCTTGCTCAGCACCGTCTCGGCGCGGGCGGCCTCGAACTTGTAGGCGACGGCCCACCTGGGCGCCCGGCTCACCGTGCCGAGCCGGTCCTGCCAGTCGACGCGGTTGACCTTGAAGACGACGCCGTCGATGTCATAGGCGAGATCGCTCCGGGCCTCGTCGATCTCGTTATAGAGCTCGATCGCCTCGGCCGGGCCGCGGCAGACCCGCGCGTGGGTGTTGACCGCCAGTCCCCAGGATTTGAGACGGTCGAGGAACTCCCAGTGGGTCCGGCCTACCAACCCGCTGGTCTCGCCGAGCGCATAGGCGAAGAAATGCAGCGGCCGTGTCGCGGTGATCGACGGATCGAGTTGGCGCAGGCTGCCGGCGGCGGCATTGCGGGGGTTGGCGAAGGCGGCTTCGCCGGCCTTGGCGCGGGTCTGGTTGAGGGTGGCGAACTCGTCCTTGCGCATATAGACCTCGCCGCGGATCTCGAGGATGTCGGGGCATAGACCCGTCAGCACCTTGGGCAGGTCCTTGACGGTGCGCAAATTGTGGGTGATGTCCTCGCCGACGGTGCCGTCGCCCCTGGTCGCGCCGAGGATGAAATTTCCCTTCTCGTAGCGGATGGCGACCGACAGACCGTCGATCTTGGGCTCGCCCACCGCTTCGATCGCCTCATCGGCGCCGAGGTTGAGGAACCGGCGGACGCGGTCGAAAAAGGCGTGGATATCGTCTTCGCCGAAGGCGTTCTCCAGCGAAAGCATCGGCCGCGAATGCGGGACCTTGGCGAACCCGGCCGCCGGCGGGGCGCCGACACGCTGGCTCGGGCTGTCGGCGCGCAGGAGATCGGGGAAACGTGCCTCGATGGCCGAATAGCGCCGCGAAAGCGCGTCATAGTCCGCATCCGATATGACCGGCGCGTCCTCGACATGATAGTGGCGGTCGTGCTCACTTATCTCCCGCGCCAGGCGCTCGATCTCGGCCGCCGCTTCGACGGAGGTGAGGTCATCGACCGGCTTGTCGGGAGTTTTAGTACTTACTTTCATAGGAGGGTGACACATCTGACGGCCTTGCAGGTTCTTCGGCTAGGAGCGTGGTCCGCCGTGATGCTGGGCGCATCACAAGGGCCGCGCGACGACGACCGAAGGGCCTGCAAGGCCGCCCCCCAGGGTCGTTTTTCGCGGCCTCCGGCGGGCGTCAGCGCCGCTTGACGATGTCCAGACACTCGCCTCGGCGAAGCCTCCGGCGGAGCCAGGGTCGCCGGCGCGCCGCTTCCTACCCGGAGGCCGCGAAAAACGATCATATGTATCACCCTCCTATGAAAGTAAGTACTGGGTGCCATGGCGGACGGCGTCAACGCCCCGCCGCCAGCAGGCGGTCGGCGGCGGCGCGGGCTTCGTCGGTCACCTTGGCGCCGGCGAGCATACGGGCGATTTCCTCGCGCCGGTCGATCTCGTCCAGCTCGTCGACCTGGGTCGCCGGTCGCCCGCCCTCATCGATTTTCAGCACCCGCCAGTGATGCGCCCCGCGGGCGGCGACTTGGGGCGAGTGGGTGACGACGAGGACCTGCATGTCCGAGCCGAGCCGCGCGAGCCGCTCGCCGACGGCGGCGGCGACGGCGCCGCTGATCCCCGAATCGACTTCGTCGAACACCAGCGTCCGGACCGAACCGCCGCCCGACAACACGACCTTGAGCGCCAGCATGATGCGGGCGAGTTCCCCGCCCGACGCGATGCGCGCAAGGGGCCCCGGCGGGGTATCGGGAATGGTGGAAATCTCGAACGTCGCGCGTTCCGTTCCCGCCGCGCGCCAGTCGGCCTCGGCAAGCGGCTCGATCCGGGTGCGGAACAGGGCCCGCTCCAGCTTCAGGGGCTTGAGCTCCCGGGCGATCGCCCGGTCGAAGACGGGGGCAGCCTCCATGCGCCGGCGGCGCAAATGCTTGGCGGCGTCGAGGTAGATTTTGCGCCTCGCCCGCTTCGCCCGGGCGAGGCGGGCGAGGTTATCGGCGCCGGTATCCATGGCCGAGAGCTTGGCGGCGATGTCGTCGCCGAGCCGGGCGAGGGAATCGACGTCGGTGTCATATTTGCGCGCCGCCGCCCGAAGCGCGAACAACCGTTCCTCGACCTCTTCCAGCCGCCCGGGGTCGATGTCGAGCTCGGCCATCACGCTTTCCAGCTTGGCCACCGCTTCCGCCGTTTCGATGGCCGCCGAGGCCAGGATGTCGGAGATCCCGTCCAAGCGCCCGCCGGCGTTGTTCGCTTCACGATCGATCGCGCGCCGGGCGGCGGCGAGCGCCGCTTCGACGCTGCTTCCGGCGGTAAGCTCCCGGTAGGCGCCGTCGACGGCCTCGGCCAGCTTGGCGCCGTTCCTCAGGAACGCGCGGTCCTTGGCGAGGCGCGTCTCTTCGCCGGGCTCGGGCGCCAGGGCCTCGAGCTCGGCGAGGTTATGGCGCAGATATTGCTCGTCCCGGCGCGCGCCTTCGAGCGCCGCCTCGGCTTCCCCCTCCGCCTCCACCGCCTTGACCCAGCCGCGAAGGCGCCGCCGACCGCGTCCAGATCCCCGTCCAGCCCGCCGAAGGCATCGAGAAGCGGCGCGTGCATGCCCGGATTCAACAGCTCCCGGCTGGCGTGCTGGCCCTGGATTTCCACCAATGTCGCACCGATTTCACGCAACAGCGCGGCGCTGACCGGCTGGTCGTTGACGAAGGCGCGCGACCCGCCGTCGCCCGAGACCACGCGGCGCAGGATCAAAGGGTCCTCCGTGCCAAGCCCATGCTCGGCGAGCAACCGGCGCGCCGGATGGTCCCCGGCAATGTCGAACTCGGCGCCGACCACCGCCTGGCGCGCGCCGTGACGGACGATGCCCGAATCGGCGCGGGCGCCGAGCGTCAATCCCAAGGCGTCGAGAAGGATCGACTTTCCCGCCCCGGTTTCTCCCGTCAGAACGCAAAGGCCTCCGCGGAAAGAGAAGTCCAGATGGTCAATAAGAACGACGTCCCGGATCGAGAGACTGCGTAGCATGAGGGCTCAGAATACCGAATTCCACGCCCGGCCGATCCATGAACGCTTCTCCGTCTTGGTGGCGGGCTCGGTCCCGGTGATCAGCGCGTAGCTGTCCACATACCAATCGCTGCCGGGGAAGTTATGGCCAAGCACCGCGGCCGTGGCCTGTGCCTCTTCCTTGAGGCCCGAGGCGAGATATGCCTCGGTCAGGCGGTGCAGCGCTTCGGGCACGTGGGAGGTGGTCTGGTAATTGTCGACGACGCCGCGGAAACGGTTGATGGCCGCGAGATACTGTTTCTTCTTGAGATAGAAGCGGCCGATTTTCATCTCCGAGCCGGCGAGATGATCGTTGGTCAGATCCCTCTTGAGCCGGGCGTCGCGGGCATATTTGCTCTTGGGATAGCGGCGTATGACCTCGTCCAGCGCCCCCATGGCGCGGCGCGTCAGGTCCTGGTCCCGGCCGACGTCGGTGATCCGCTCGTAATAGCAGAGCGCCTTGAGATAATAGGCGTAGGGCGCGTCACGGCTTCCCGGGTGGAGTTTGATGAAGCGCTCCAGCGCGACGACCGCGTCGTCGTATCTGTTGCGTTTGTAGAGTGCGTAGGCGGCCATGATCTGCGCCTTGTCGGCCCATACCGAGTAAGGGTGCTGGCGGTCGACCTCGTCGAACACCGCCGCCGCCGCCACCGGGTTGTCTCCGAGCAGAAGGTCCATCCCCATATTGTAAAGCTGCTCCGGCGGACCTTCCGGCGCCTCTTCCGGGACCTGGGTGATCACCTGGCACGCGCCGGTCAGCGCCGTCACGGCGAAGGCCGCGGCGAAGGCAATCAGGGTACGGCGAATGGCGCTCGGCGGTTGTCTCATGGCGGATATTGCCCCGGGGGCCTAGCTCCACGCCCCCCGATCTCACGCCGTCACTATAGCATGGGCGGGGCCGGGTGCCGCAAGATGATGTGAGATCTTAGAGCGCTATCCGGCCAGATCGACGCGGCCATGCGACAAGCCGCCGCCCGAGGGGACGGGGGCGCCAAGGCGATCGGTGCTTGAGTGAAAAGGTCAGGCGCTGGCGGCGATCGGCGGGGGCTTGAGCACGACGCCGTTTGCCAGTCGCGGCCGCCTGGTGCCGTTGAAGCCGTCGTTCGATCTGGCGTCGACGTAGGACCAGGCGTCGGCGTCGGCGAACAGCGCCCGCAACAGCAGGTGGTTCAGCTTATGGCCCGAGCGTACACCCTGGACATGGCCCAACAGCGGCGCCCCGGCGAGATACAGATCACCGAGGCAATCGAGAACCTTGTGGCGCACGAACTCATCGCCATAGCGCAAGCCACCCTCGTTCAGCACCGTCTCGCCGCTGACCACGATGGCATTGTCCAGAGAGCCGCCGCGCAGCAACCCGGCGGTGCGCATCTCGACGACCTCGTGCTCGAATCCGAAGGTGCGGGCGCGGGCGAGGTCGGTCTTGAAGGCGCCGTCGACGTGGGCGAAATAGTATTCCTGCCGGGCGATCATCGGGTTTGGAAAGTCGATGGCGAATTCGATGGAGAAGCCGGTGCCCGGGCCTAAGGAGACCCGCCCATTCTTTTTGTCGACCGAGATCGGCTTGTGGACCATGATCATGCGGCGCGCCGCCGCCTGCTCGGTGATGCCGGCGCATTCGATCAGGAAGACGAACGGCGCGGCGCTGCCGTCCATGATCGGCACTTCCGGGCCGCTGATTTCGATCACGGCATTGTCGATCCGGCAACCGGCGAGCGCCGCCAACAGGTGCTCGACCGTACCGACGACGATGCCCTGGTCATTCTTGAGCGTCGTGCTGAGGTGCGAATCGCTGACATTCTTCCATGACGCGGCGATCGTCGCCTGGGCGCCCGGGATGTCGGTGCGGATGAACACGATACCGCTATCGGGCTCGCCCGGACGCAAGGTCATCATCACCTTGTCGCCGGTGTGCAGACCGGTGCCGCGACACCCGATCGCGTTCTTCAGCGTGCGTTGCTGGATGACGTTCCCCATAGCCTCCTACTTCAACCCATCGAAGCACTTATGCGCAAGCCGAGCCTGCGGTGTGCTTCGTCAGGGCTCCTCGGTACTCCAACCAAAACACGCAACCCTGGTCCCAACTGCGCGCCGGGGAACGTTTAGCAACATCCCCCGGAGCACTCAAATCACTAATTGTTACAAAAAGTTACGGCCGAATCGCGCCACCTCAGTTGGCCTGGCGGCGGAGGAACGCGGGAATGTCGAGAAGGTCTTCATCGATCCCCGTCCTTTTCTCCGGTGCCTCCAACTCGCCGAGCTTGGGCTGGGCCGCCTCCGGTGTGGTCGCCGCCATCCCTTCGGCCACCGCCACGGTCGTGGTTTCGGGCGCCGGCCGGATCTCGGACTCGGGCGCCGTCATGGCGGCGGCGGTCGCGGTGATCGCCGCGGCGGTGATCGCCGCCGCCGTCACCGGGTCCTTTGCCTGCCGGGCGCGGCCGGTGCCGGTGACCCGTTCGAAAAGGGATGGACCGCGGCGCCGCGCCTTGGCGCCGTCGGTGACGCCCCCTGGACCGCCGTTCGCCATGGCGGCGGCGGCGAATGGCTCGGCCGCCGTCGACGCCTCCGCCGCCGGCTCGACCGGCGGTGGCGGCATGAAGGGTTCACCGGCTGGCTCGCCGGGCCCGCTCTCGGCGAGGGATGTCAGCGCCGATGATTCCCATTGCTCGCTGAGCGTGGGTTGCTCCGGTTCGTCATCCGCCGGCGCCTCGATAGCGCTGTCGGCACCCTCCTGGGAAGATGTCGCGCTTGCTTCCGCCGGCGCGGCGTCGGGGATCTCCAGCGGCGATTGTTCCGCGACGGCCGGCGCCGCCATCGTCGCCGGCGCGCCATCGGCGCCCGCCGCCGCCGCGTCACCGCCGCCGGCGTCCATCCGGTTGTTGCCCGGCACCAGGCTCAGCCTCTTCGGCGGTTGCGCCGCCGCCATGGCCTCGGAGTCGATGCCGGTGGCGATCACCGAGATCCGCAGGCGGCCCTCCAAACTCTCGTCGAAGGTCGATCCGAAGATGATGTTGGCATTGGGATCGACTTCGTCGCGGATGCGGTTGGCCGCCTCGTCGACCTCGAACAGGGTCATGTCGAAACCGCCGGTGATGTTGATGAGAACGCCATGCGCGCCCGCCATCGAGACGTCCTCGAGCAGCGGGTTGGAAATGGCGGCCTCGGCCGCTTCCAGGGCGCGCTTCTCGCCTTCGGCCTCACCGGTTCCCATCATCGCCTTGCCCATCTCGCACATCACCTGGCGGATATCGGCGAAATCGAGGTTGATCAGTCCCGGCATCACCATGAGGTCGGTGACGCCGCGGACCCCGGAATAGAGTACGTCGTCCGCCATCTTGAAGGCTTCGGCGAAGGTCGTCTTCTCGTTGGCGACCCTGAACAGGTTCTGGTTGGGGATGATGATCAAGGTATCGACATATTGCTGCAACTCATCGATCCCGGCTTCGCCGATCCGCATGCGAGCCAGCCCTTCGAACTGGAACGGCTTGGTCACGACGCCGACGGTGAGGATTCCCTGCTCGCGGGCGGCGCGGGCGATCACCGGCGCGGCGCCGGTTCCGGTGCCACCGCCCATGCCGGCGGTGATGAACACCATGTTGGAACCCTGGAGCTGCTCGATGATCTCATCGATCGCTTCCTCGGCGGCGGCACGGCCGACGTCGGGGCGCGAGCCGGCGCCGAGGCCTTGGGTGATGTTGCGGCCCAACTGGATCGTCCGCTCGGCGGCGGAATTGGAAAGCGCCTGGGCGTCGGTGTTCGAGACAATGAATTCGACGCCCTCGAGATCGCATTTGATCATGTTGTTGACCGCGTTGCCGCCGGCGCCACCGACGCCGACCACGGTGATACGAGGCTTAAGATCGGGCTCCGTCTTCGGCATGCTCAGATTGATCGTCATGTTAACCTCCGATAATCATACTCAAAATTCGCCGGCTGCCGGACCGGCGGGTGAAAAAGTCCTATGCGCCCCGATGGCTTTTTCCCGGGGGCCGCGGGGGTTGGGTCAAAAATTCTCACGTAACCACAGACCGAGACGGCCGAAGCGGCCGTCCGGCTCCTCCATCGCGCCCGGGCCCTGGAAATCGAGGGCCCCGGCGCCTGTCGCGCCGCGATTCCCCGCGGCGTAACTGAGCAGGCCGGCGCAGGTCGCGAAGGCCGGTCCGCCGGTCGCCTCGGCGAGGCCGCTGATCCTCAGCGGCCGGCCCTGGCGCACCTGTTTGTCCAGTACCTGCCGCGCCAACTCGGCGACGCCCTGGAGTTGACTGGCGCCGCCGGTGAGCACCACGCGCCGCCCGGCGACGCGGTCGAAGCCGCTGGCTTCGAGGCGGGAACGGATGAGTTCGAAAATCTCCTCGATCCGCGGCCGGATGATGCTGACCAGGATCGAGCGCGGCACATGGTTGGCTTCCGACCGGTTCTCTTCGCCGACCAGGGGCACATCGATGGTTTCCCTTTCGTCCGACGGTGAGGCCATGGCCGAGCCATAAAGGGTCTTCATGCGCTCGGCGTGGGCGACCGGGGTGGAGAGCCCACGGGCGATATCGCTGGTGACGTGGCTGCCGCCGAGCGGCACGCTGTCGGCGTGCATCAGCTTGCCGTCGTAGAACACCGCGAGGGACGTGGTGCCACCGCCCATGTCGATGACGGTGGCGCCCAGATTCATTTCGTCCTCGACCAGGCAGGCGAGCCCGGCGGCGAAAGGCGAGACCACCAGTGATGCGACATCGAGATGCGAGCGGGCGACGCAGGTGGTCAGGGTGCGCACCGCGCCGGCGGTCGCGGTGACCATCAGCATATCGACGCCGAACCGCTCGCCGTACATGCCCCTGGGATCGCGGATTCCCCGGCTGCCGTCGATCATGTAGCCGACCGGGATGCAGTGGACGAGTTCCCGTTCGCCGTTTTCGAACTTGGCGCGGCCCTGGCCGAGGACGCGCCGGATATCGCCGGCGCTGATCTCATGGCCGGCGATGGCGACCTCGAAGTTGAGGGTATGCGAAGTGGGGAAGCCGGCGGAGAGGTTGACGATGACATCGTGAATGGTCTCTCCGGCCATCTTCTCGGTGGCATGGACGGCGTTCATGATCGATGTCTCCGCCGCCTCCATATCGACGATGGCGCCGCCGCGCACGCCGTCCGAGACCTGGTGGCCAATCCCGATGATACGCAGATTGCCCTCTTCGTCCGCCCGCGCGATGAAGCAGCACACCTTGGTGCTGCCGACATCGAGCGCCGCGATCAGTCCGTTCTTCGTTTGGGCCAAAACCTTCCTCACTCCATATCCTCATCCGTTGGGCGCCGCCGCCGGGGGCGGCGGGAACCGACCCGTTAGGTATCCTTGCCGGCGACGCGGCGGCGCATCGCCTCGGGCGCGATGCGCACCACCATCCGGTCGGCGAGCCGGAGATCGATCAAGATGACGTCGCGGCGGAGCAGCTTCTGGCGGTGCTCCGCCTCGGCCAGCCGCGCCCACGCCCGATCGACGTTCTGCTCGGGCAGGCGGACGGTGATGCCGTTTTTCAT
>JADFPK010000050.1 GCA_022562375.1 Pseudomonadota bacterium | reverse complement strand
TTTACCATCACTTCGGCATCGACACCACGGCGCTGCTTCGCGCCGCGATCGCCAACTTCAAGGCCCGGCGCATCGTCCAGGGCGGCTCGACCATCACCCAGCAGCTTGCCAAGAACCTGTTCCTCGGGCCGCAACGGACGTTGAAGCGCAAGATCCAGGAGGTGATGTTGGCGCTCTGGCTCGAACGCAAGTTCACCAAGGACCAGATCCTGACGATCTACCTCAACCGCGTCTATCTCGGCGCCGGCACCTTCGGCATCGCGGCGGCGGCGAGGCGTTATTTCGGCAAGCCGGCCGAGAAGCTGGCGCTCAACGAGGCGGCGATGATCGCGGGGTTGCTGAAGGCCCCGTCGCGCTACGCCCCGACCCGGAACCTGGACCGCGCGGCGAAGCGCGCCGGCCTGGTGCTCGACCGCATGGCGGCGCTCGGCTACATCACCAAGTCCCAGGCATCGAGGGCGAGGCGCTCCCCTGCGCGCCTGCGCACCCGGAAAAGCAGCATCGGGCGTTACTTCGCCGACTGGGCCTTCGCCCAGGTGCAAAGCTATGTCGGCGGCGGCAACGCCGATCTCATCGTCGTCACCACCTTGGATCGGCGCCTGCAGCGGATCGCCGAGGCCAGGGTGAAGGCGGCGCTGAAGGGGCCCGGCGCCAGGCGCGGCGCCCGGCAGGCGGCGCTGGTGGCGATGGCGCCCAACGGCGCGGTCAGGGCCATGGTCGGCGGGCTCAATTACGCCTCCAGCCAGTTCAACCGGGCGACCCAGGCGCTGCGTCAGCCGGGCTCGGCCTTCAAGCCCCTGGTCTATCTCGCCGGCCTCGAGGCCGGGCTGAAGCCGGAGAGTGTGCTCATCGACGCGCCGGTGACGATCGAGGGTTGGAGCCCCAAGAACTACGATGAACGCTACCGCGGCGAGGTCAGCCTGACCGAGGCGCTGGCCTTCTCGATCAACACGGTGGCGGTCAGGGTCCAGCGCCACGCCGGCATCGAGGCGGTGATTAGATCGGCGAGGCGTCTCGGCATCACCTCTCGGCTCAAGCGCGAGGCGGGACTCGCGCTCGGCGCCTCGGAGGTGACGCTGATGGAACTGACGGCGGCCTTCGGCGCCTTCGCCAATGACGGCTATCCCCTCTGGCCCTTCGCGGTTTCGGAGGTGCGCGATCGGTCCGGCAAGGTGCTTTACCGGCGCCGGGGCTCCGGCCCCGGCCGCGCCATCGGGCCTCGGGTGCTCCGAGACATGAACCGGATGCTCCAGGCGGTGATCGAGGATGGCACCGGACGGGCGGCGAAGATCGGCCGTCCCGCCGCCGGCAAGACCGGCACCAGCGAAGGGTTCCGCGACGCCTGGTTCATCGGCTACAGCGCCTCACTCGTCGCCGGCGTGTGGCTGGGCAACGACGACGCATCGCCGATGAAGGGCGTCACCGGCGGCGGCCTGCCGGCCAGGCTGTGGCGCGACTTCATGATCGAGGCCCACGGCGCCCTCCCGCCCCGCCCGCTGAACCCGGGCCGGCCGCCCGCCGCCGGGAACTTCTGGGATCGGCTGTTCGGGGGATGACGGGGGCAATTAAGGTGACACCATACTTGGCAATTAAGGTGACACCATACTTAATTCCGTAGTTGCCAGATTACCGGGACGGGAATTAAGTATGGTGTCACCTTAATTACGAATCACCACAGAGCACACCGAGAGCACAGAGGTATTGGAAATACCAAGCGCTCGGTGCCGTGAAGAGACGTATGAGGGTGGATTTGAGAAATCTCTGTGCGCTCTGCGATCTCTGTGGTTGACTCTTACTTAATTCCGCAATTAAGGGGACGAAACGTTGGGGTTGGCACCCTAGCCGTAGCGCCAGAGCTCATCGCCGCGTTTGCGCAGCCAGGCGCGGGGCTCTTCATTGCCGGGATGGAGCTTGTCGACGACGCGCCAGAAACGGGGCGAATGGCGGGTCACCGCCAGATGGGCGACCTCGTGGCTGACCACGTAGTCGAGCACCTCGGCCGGCGCCATGATCAGGCGCCAGTTGAAGGCAAGGTCGCATTTTCCGCTGCAGCTTCCCCACCGCGTGCGCGTCTCGCCTATGGTGATGCGCCCCAATGGCCGTCCCAGCCGCGCCGCCTTCACCCGCGCCCTCATGGTGATCTCGCGCCGGGCCTGCTCTTGGAGCCAACCCTTAACCCGCATCGCCACCCCTTCGCCCTCGCCGCCGACATTGATGGTCGCGCCGGCCCGGTCTTGCCAGATGAAAGAGGCGAAGTCCGGATGATGGGCGATCCGGTGACGAACCCCCATGACCGGGATGCAGGCGCCGTCGGCGAAGGGCGTTCGCTGGGGCAGGGAGTCGAGGTTGGCGCGCAGCCAGCGGGACTTGCTGCGGGCGAAATCGAGCCCCTCGGCGAGAGAGGCGCTCAAGGGCAGCACCAGGATGGCGCAGCCCGTCGCCGGGTCGATGCGGAGGGAAATATGGCGCGCCCGGCCGTTGCGGCGCGGTCTCAGCGCCACTTCCCTGCCGCCGAGATCGATCCTGACCGTCCCGTCGGCGCCGCTGGGTTCAAGCGATGAGACCGCCGGCTCCGTCATGGCAGGGTCAGGCCGGCGTCGGCGACGGCCGCCGAAAGCTCCGCCGCCTTGCCCGGATCGAGGCGCGTGAAGGGCGGGCGCACATTGGCCCAGCCCGGCTTGCCGGTATGCCCCGCCAGGATCTGTTTCATCGCCGGGATCATCGGGAAGCGCTCGAGCGTCAGGCGCAATTCCGTGACCCTCGCCTGCGCCCCTTCGGTCTCCTCATCGCCGCTCTTGGTCCGCCACAGCCCGTAGAGCTTGCCGATCGCCGAGCCGAGGACGTTGGCGCCGGCGGTGATGCACCCGGCGCCGCCGGCCTTCAGTATCGGCAGCAAAAACCTTTCGGTGCCGGCGAAGACCTTGAAGCCGGGGAAGTCGCGGGCAAGGGAGGTCATGTTGTCGAGATCGCCCGAGGAGTCCTTGAGCCCGACGACGGTGCCGGGATAGGCGCTGAGCAGGCGCCCGATCAGCTGGTGGCTGAAGGGCACCGCCGACATCTGCGGGAAGTGATAGAGATAGACCCGAAGGCGGTCGTCGCCGATGCGCCCGATCGCTTCGGCGAAGTAGGCGAACAGCCCGTCGTCGCTGACGTTCTTGTAATAGAACGGCGGCAGCAGCAGGACGCCGGCGGTGCCGTGCCCGATGGCGTGACGGGTCAGGCGGACGGTGTCGGGAAGGGCGCAGCAGCCGGTGCCGGGGATGAGCGCCCGGGCCGGGATGCCGGCGTCGAGGAGCGCGTCGAGGATGGCGAGCCTTTCGTCGATGGAAAAGGAGTTCGCCTCGCCCGTCGTGCCCAGTATGGCCAGGCCGTCGCAGCCGTTATCCAGTAGCCAGCGGCAGTGGCGCGCCATCTCGGCGTGATCGGCGCCAAGATCGTCGTTCATGGGCGTGAGCGCGGCGGCGAAGACGCCCTCGGTCCCGTCTTCGCGGTCGAGCACGCCCGCTTCGCTGATATCAGCCATGTGTCCTCTCTGTTCCGGGTCCTTCACCGGTCCCGCTATTCGGGCCAGGTGACGATATGATCCTCCAACTCGTCGTCGCTGACCCGGTGCTCCCGGATCACCCGCCCGCGCACCGAGATCCCCGCCTCATGCACGGTCTCGGGATCGCCGGAGACCAGGGGGTGCCACCAGGGAAGGTCCTTGCCCTCGCCGATCAGGCGGTAGGCGCAGGTTTTGGGCAGCCAGCCGATGTCATCCACCGTCTCGGGACGAAGCACGACGCAATCGGCGACGATCTCCTTGCGCATGGAATAGTGATTGCACCGGCAGGTCCCGAGGTCGAGCAGACGGCAGGCGACGTCGGTGTAGTCGACCTTGTCCGAGCCCTCGTCCGTGAGCTTCAAGAGGCAGCATTTGGCGCAGCCGTCGCAAAGCGATTCCCACTCCTCGGTGGTCATCTCATTGAGGCTCTTGCGCCGCCAGAAGGGCGCGTCGGCATCCTCGGCCACATCGGCGCCACTTGGGGCGCCATTCGGTCGCGGTGCGGTGTCTTGCGGTCGGTCGGTCATCGGTCCTTCACTGGCGATCTTGCTGTCTTAGGGTCGGATTTTAACCCGGCTTGTCCCCGTCGATCAAATGCCCCCGTCGATCGGATGCCCCGCCGATCAAATGCCCCCGTCGATCAGATGGATGAACGAGCCCATGACCGTGCCGGCCCGAAGCCCGGTCTCGCCGAGGGGGCGGCGGGCGGCGTCGGTGGCGGCGAACAGGCTCATCCCCGGCCCTTCGCAAATCACGCGGGCGTAATGGAACTCGTGGCCGCGGAACCGGGCATCCTTGGCGCCCAGCGGCCCGCCGCCGCCCAACAGCCTGACGTCCCGGTAGCCGAGGTGAAGCCGGCGCGAAGCGAACGAGGTCTCGAGCGCCAACAATCCCGCCATCCGGTGACGCCCGCCGTCGGCGTCCTCGAGCCCGGCGCCGAGCACCATGTAGCCGCCGCATTCGCCGTAGATCGCCGCGCCCCTCGCCGCCGCCCGGCGCAGCCCGGCGATGAAGCGCCCGTTCGCCGCCAGCCTCGGCGCATGAAGCTCGGGATAGCCGCCCGGCAGATAGACCGCGTCGGCGTCCTCCCCCGGTCCTTCGTCGGCGAGCGGGGAGAACGGGCGGACCTCGGCGCCGGCGGCGCGCCAGCCGTCGATCACCGCCGGATAGGTGAAGGCGAAGGCGACATCGGTGGCGATGGCGATCCGCTGGCCGAGCGGCGGCAGCAACGGCACCGGCGCGTCCTCCGCCGGCGCCGCGATCCTGGCCGGGCGGGCGAGGTCGGCAAGCGCCTCGACGTCGATATGGCGGGCGATGGTCTTGGCGGCGTGATCGAGGAAGGCGTCGAGCCCGGCGTTCTCCCGCGCCTGGACGAGGCCGAGATGGCGCGACGGCAGGGCGAGGGCCTGGTCATGGGGCAGGGAGCCGAGCACGCGGACGCCAGGCGCCGCCGCTTGGCAGGCATCGGTAAGCAGCTTTCGGTGGCGCTTGCTGGCGACCCGGTTGAAGACCACGCCGGCGATGGTGACGCCTTGGCGAAAGCCGGCGAATCCCTGAAGCACGGCGGCGGCGGAGGCGCCCTGGCCCTTGACGTCGATGACCAGGATCACCGGCCAGCCGGTCCGGGCCGCCAGATCCGCGGTCGAACCGTCCCCGGCCCCATCGCCCCCGCCCTCGGCGCCGATCGCCGGGGCGGGCGCGCCGTCGAACAGGCCCATCACCCCTTCGCCGACGATCAGCGCGCTGTCTCGCGCCAGCCCGGCGGCGAGGCGCGCCAGCGTCGCCGGCCGCATCGCCCAGCCGTCGAGGTTGATGCATTCCCGGCCGCCGGCGGCGCTATGGAAGGCGGCGTCGATGTAATCGGGACCGACCTTGAAGCTGGCGGTGGCGATCCCCTGGCCGGTTAAATGGCGGAGAAGGCCAAGCGTCAGCAGGGTCTTGCCCGAGCCGGAAGCCGGCGCCGCGACGATCAGCCCCGGTGCCGTCGTTTGGGCCTTATCGATGCCGCCGCCGTCGGATCGGGTCACCGGTGCGCTCCTTCACGTAGCATCGGCGGTTTGAGCCGCGTTTTCGAGCGCGCCCAGCCAATCGAGCGCCGAACGCAGCCGCACGACGCCGCCGATGACGACGATGGCCGGCGGCTCGAGATTCGCCCGCGCGCAATCCTCGACGCACTTCCCAAGCGTCGTTTCCACCACCTTCTGGTCGGGCGTCGAGGCCTTGGAGATGATGGCGACGGGCTCGGATCGGTCCCTCCCGGCGGCGAGCAGGCGTTCCGAGATCGCCCCCAGATGCTTCATCGCCATATACATCACCAGCACCGGCGATCCCTTGGACAGCGCCTCCCAGTCGAGCGCCTGGGGCATATCGCCGCCCGCCTGATGGCCGGTGAGGAAGGTGACGGCGGAGTTGACGTCGCGATGGGTGGCCGGGATGCCGGCATAGGCGAGGCCGCCGATGCCCGCCGTGATGCCCGGCACCAGACGGAAGGGGATGCCGGCGCCGGCGAGCGCCAGCGCCTCCTCGGCGCCGCGCCCGAAGACGAAGGGATCGCCGCCCTTGAGCCGCAAGACCCGCTTGCCCTCGCGCGCCAAGGCGATGAGGCGGTTCGAGATGTCGCTCTGTTCCGCCGACGGCCGGCCGCCGCGCTTGCCGGCATAGACCAGGTCCGCGCCGTCGCGCGCCAGATCGAGGATGCGCTTATCCACCAGCGCGTCGTAGACCACCACGTCGGCCTGGCCCAGCGCGTTCAGCGCATGGAGCGACAGCAGGCCCGGGTCCCCCGGCCCGGCGCCGACCAGCCACACCCAACCGGGTTCGAGCGGCGCGAGTTCCACTGGAAATTCGTACATTCGATAGCGCTACATGAAACCCTGGGTCACTCGCGATCAACCCCCGGCGCGCCATGCGGATAAACGCGCCCCGATGGCGTTCGGCGCTGGCCAAGCCGCGACGGTGGCGGTTAAACTGAACCTATGTCAAGACGGCCGCAAGGGCAATTGCGCAAGGGTTGGACCACGGGCGCGTGCGCCGCCGCCGGCGTGCATGCGGCCTATATGGCGCTGTTGACCGGGCGCTTCCCCGACCCGGTGACGATCAGGCTGCCGAAGGGCGAGGAGCCGGTCTTCCCGTTGGCCGAAAAGCATCTGGATATCACCCGCGCCACCGTCGGCATCGTCAAGGACGCGGGCGATGACCCGGACGTCACCGACGGCGCGGAGATCGTGGTGACGGTGGTGACCGCGCCCGAGGGCACCGGCGTGCGCTTTCGCGCCGGCGCCGGCGTCGGCACCGTCACCCGGCCGGGGTTGGAGCTCGGCATCGGCGAGCCGGCGATCAACCCGGCGCCACGGCGGATGATGCAAGACATCGTCGCTTCCCTGGCGGCGGCCCACGGCGCGCCCGGCGATGTCGAGATCACGGTCTCGATACCGGGCGGCGAGGCGCTGGCCGAGAAGACGACCAACGCACGGCTCGGCATCCTCGGCGGTCTTTCGATCCTCGGCACCACCGGCATCGTCATCCCGTACTCGTGCTCGTCCTGGATCCACTCGATCCATCGCGGCATCGACGTCGCCCGTGCCTCGGGGATCGATCACGTCGCGGCGTCGACCGGCAGGACGTCGGAGGCGGCGGTCAGGGAGATGTACGGTCTCGATATGGTGGCTTTGATCGACATGGGGGATTTCGCCGGCGGGACGCTGAAATATTTGCGCCGCCATCCCGTGCCGTGGCTGACGCTGGCCGGCGGGTTCGCCAAGATCGCCAAGCTCGCGGCCGGTCATCTCGACCTTCATTCCTCGCGCTCGAGCGTCGATCTCGCGGCCCTGGGCGAGTCGTTCGCGGCCCTCGGCGCGCCCAAAAAGGCGCTGGCGGCGGTGAAGGGCGCCAGGACCGCCGGCGAGATATTGGCGCTGGCGCGAAGCAACCACGTGCCCCTGGCGGATAAGGTGGCGCGCAACGCGCGGGAGGTGGCGCTGGCGACCCTTGCCGGCGGCATCGACGTCGACGTCGTCATTTTCGACCGCAAGGGAGAGCTCATCGGCCATGCCGGGCCGTGAGGGCCCCTCGCGGCGGCGGCTGCTGATCCTCGGCGGTACGCCGGAGGCCGCCCGCCTGGCCCACGGCGCCGTCTTCGACTCGGAATCGCTGGGCTTCAAGATCGGCCGCGCTGTTTATCGACGCGTGGACCGGTCCCCTAAAGTGATAAAAAACATCTTTCACGCGGCGGAGCAGGCTACTAAAGTTCCGGTGTATGGGTGCAAGGACTGCGGCGACTGCTCTCTACCGGACATCGCCTACCTCTGCCCCGAATCTCAGTGCGTAAAAAACCAGCGCAACGGTCCGTGCGGGGGCACCCACGACGGGTATTGCGAAGTGCTTGACAAGGAGTGCATCTGGTCCCGAGCGTACGATCGCCTGAAGGCGCACGGAGAAGAAGAACGGATGCTGGAGCGACCGGTGGTGTTCAAGAACGGCGCGCTCCAGGGCACTTCGGCGTGGGCCAATACCTTTCTCGGGCGCGATCACAACGCCGCCGGAAAAGACGACGATTCCCGACGGCCAGAATGATCCAGGGCGCATCCCGCGCCGCGCTCACCCCGACGCATCGAGGGTCCATTCAAGATGAGCAGAGCCATCGACTCGGCCGACCAGTTCACCATTATCGGCGAGAACATCCACACGACGCGGATCGTGCTGCGAAACGGCCGCCGGGCCACCACGCTCGAGGACGGCACGGAGGCGATCACCTTCAAGAGCTCGGAAGGAAGCGCTCGCCACCTGACGGTGCCAGAGCACTTCAAAGAGACCCAGGCATACGAACAGGGGCAGCTCAAGCACTTCATGATTGCCGTTTGGAAAGGCGTGCATGGAGACGCCGAGGAGCGGGCCGAAGGCGCGGCTTACATCGAGTACGAAGCGCGGCGGCAGATCAGGGCCGGAGCGCACTTCCTGGACCTCAATGTAGACGAGGTTTCGCACGTCGTGGAAGAGCAGAAGCGCTCGATGCGCTGGCTCGTGCAGACCGTCCAGGAGGTCGCCACCGTGCCGCCCAGCGTCGACTCATCGCTCCCGGACGTCATCGCGGAGGGGCTGGCTGCCTACGATGGCGCCCTGGGCAGGCCGTTGCTCAATTCAGTCGCCCTGGAGCGCGTGGATGTGCTCGATCTGGTCAAGCAGTACGGCACCCGGGTGGTCGCCACAGCGGCCGGTGAACAAGGGATGCCAAACGACGCGAAGGAGCGGGTAGCCAACGTGGGACAACTGCTGGAAGCGGTCCTGTCCCGCGGCATTTCCCACGACGACGTGTACGTCGATGCGCTCGTGTTCCCGATCTCGGTCTCGGGTGAGTTCGGCAGGCATTACCTGGACGCCGTCAAAACTATCCGCGATGAGTTCGGCCGAGAAATACACGTCACCGGGGGCCTCAGCAACGTCTCTTTCGGACTGCCAAAGCGAAGACTGATAAACGAGGCCTTCCTCTACCTTGCGCTGGAGCACGGCGTCGATAGCGGCATCATCGACCCGATACAGACGAAGGTGAAGCGCGCCCTGGAACTGGACACCGAGTCTGAGCCTGTAAAACTGGCGATGAGTATGCTCATGGGTGAGGATGAGTTCTGCGTGAACTTCCTTGGGGCGTACCGCGCAGGCAAACTCGATTAACACGCGCGGGGGAAGCATCCGTGGCCAAGGTTCGAGTCATGTACTGGAAAGAGATCCCGGTGCAGGTTCAGGCACAGGATGAAACGGGACAGGCATCGAAGCCGCTTGACCCGCGTTTCCAGCAAGGCGTGGACGCGATCGCTATGTTCGACGGCAGCGCCGGGTCCGATGAGTACCTGATGGCCTGGGATTGGAACGACTTCGGCGAGGTGGACGGGGGCGCACAAGAGGTCGCCGATCGGGTTGCGGAGCGCTTCAACACAGCTTTCCCCGAAGATTTCGTCGCCCGCATTCGGGACCTGCACAAGGCCGGCGCCCGTGATCCGGCGCCGGGCGCCGTGGACCACTGGCTCGAGAAGTGATGCCCGTTGCCCAGCATTACGCTACACAAAGTACACTTAAGGCAGTCTGCAAGCGCTGACTCCGTTCGACCGCGGTCGTCTACAGAGGCCACATGACGCTCACTCAGACCAGGACCCTCCCGCTGCTCAAGCGCCTCGCGGGTGGCGACGTGCTGATCTCGGATGGCGCAACGGGTACATACCTCCAGGCTAAGGGCCTGGAGCCGGGCGGCTGCCCAGAGCTGATGAACGTGGAACAGCCGGAGGTCGTTCGCAGGATGGCCGCCGAGTACTTCGCCGCCGGCTCCGACATTGTGCTGACCAATTCCTTCGGGGGCAACAAGT